>JAKBCG010000085.1 GCA_021808035.1 Pseudomonadota bacterium | reverse complement strand
ATCAAGGTGTGGATCTTCAAGGGCGAGGTCTTCGACCAGCCCGAAGGGGAGACGCCGGACGCGGAAGTCGAGACGACGAAGGCCGCCGAGACCGCGGCGCCCGCGCCGGCCGCCGGATGAGGTAGGGACGGAACATGATGCAGCCGAAGCGGACCAAGTTCCGCAAACAATTCAAGGGCCGGATCGCCGGCACCGCGCAGCGCGGCAACACGGTCGCGTTCGGCGAGTTCGGACTGAAGGCGACCGACCGCGCGCGGATGACCGCGCGCGAGATCGAGGCGGCGCGGCGCGCGATCTCGCGCTACGTGAAGCGGGGCGGCCGGATCTGGATCCGGGTGTTCCCTGACGTACCGATCACCCAGAAGCCCCTCGAGGTCCGCATGGGCAGCGGCAAGGGCAACGTCGAGTACTGGATCGCGAAGGTCCGACCGGGCAAGGTGTTGTTCGAAATGGAAGGCATCAGCGAGGAAATCGCGCGCGAGGCGTTCCGTCTCGCGGCCGCGAAGCTCTCGGTGTCGACGACGTTCGTGAAGCGGCAGGTGCGGGCATGAAGGCGAAGGACTTGCGCGCGAAGAGCGCGACGGATCTGCGGGAGGATCTGCTGAAGCTGCGGCGTGAGCAGTTCAACCTGCGCATGGCGCGCGCGAGCGGCCAGGGCGCGAAGCCCGATCAATTCACCAAGGTGCGCAGGAACATCGCGCGCGTGAAGACCGTGCTCGGCGAGCACCAGGCCGCCGGCACGAAGGCGAGCGGAGGTAAGGGCTGATGTCGACCGTGACCGAAGGAACCGCCGGCAACGAGGCGGCACAGACCCCGGGCCAACGCCTGCTCACCGGCAAGGTGGTCAGCACGAAGATGGACAAGACGATCGCGGTGTCGGTCGAGCGGCTCGTGAAGCACCCGACCTACGGCAAGTACATCCGCCGGACCACGAAAGTGCTCGCTCATGACCAGAACAACGACTGCAAGGAAGGCGATACGGTCGCGATCAAGCCGTGCCGGCCGATGTCGCGGCGCAAGTCGTGGGTGCTGGTGCGCATCGTCGAGCGCGCCGCGGCGCAATAGGGGGATCGCAGGTGATTCAACTCAGAACGATGCTGAACGTCGCCGACAACAGCGGCGCGAAGCGCTTGATGTGCATCAAGGTGCTCGGCGGTTCGAAGCGTCGCTACGCCGCGGTCGGCGACGTGATCAAGGTCAGCGTGAAGGATGCGATCCCGCGCGGCAAGGTCAAGAAGGGCGAGGTCTACGACGCGGTCGTGGTGCGCACGCGCAGCGGCGTGCGACGCGCGGACGGTTCGCTGATCCGCTTCGACACGAACGCGGCGGTGTTGCTCACCAACAAGCTCGAGCCGATCGGGACCCGCATCTTCGGGCCGGTGACGCGCGAACTGCGTAATGCGCAGTTCATGAAGATCATCTCGCTCGCGCCCGAAGTGCTCTGAGACTGGGAATGTGCCGATGAAAAAGATTCGCAAGGGCGACGTGGTCATCGTGATCACCGGGAAGGACAAGGGCCGCCGCGGGACGGTGATCGAGGTGCTCGCGGACGACCGCGTGCGCGTCGAGGGCGTGAACGTGGTGAAGAAGCACCAGCGCCCGAATCCGCAGGCCGGGCTCCAGGGCGGCATCATCGAGCGGGAGGCGCCGCTCCACCGGTCGAACGTGCAACTCTACAATCCGGCGACTCAGAAGGCCGATCGCGTCGGAATCAAGACGCTCGACGGCGGCCGGAAGGTGCGCGTTTTCAAGTCGAACGCCGAAATGGTCGACACCAAGTAAGAGACTGACATGGCAAGACTCCAGGAAACCTACCGCGACAAGATCGTGCCGGAGCTAAGGCGCAACCTCGGACTCCAGAACCCCATGCAGGTCCCGCGGATCTCGAAGATCACGGTGAACATGGGCGTCGGCGAAGCGGTCGCGGACAAGAAGGTCATGGACGCGGCGGTCGCCGACCTGACCAAGATCACCGGGCAGAAGCCCGCGATCACCCGAGCGAAGAAGTCGGTCGCGACCTTCAAGGTGCGGGACGGCCAGGCGATCGGTTGCAAGGTGACGCTGCGCCGTGCGCGGATGTACGAGTTCCTCGACCGACTCGTGACGATCGCGATCCCGCGGATCCGTGACTTTCGCGGCATCAGCCCGCGATCCTTTGACGGACGCGGGAACTTCAGCCTCGGGGTCCGCGAGCAGATCATCTTCCCGGAGATCCAGTACGATCAGATCGACCAGATCCGGGGCATGGACATCACGATCTCGACGACGGCCGGCGACGACGCCCGCGGCCGGGCCCTGCTCGAGGCGTTCCACTTTCCGTTTCGTAAATAGGTTACCAGCCCATGGCAAAGACCAACATGCTCATGCGCGAAAGGCGCCGCCTCAAGGTCGCGAAGAAGTTCGCGACGCGGCGCGCCGAGCTCAAGGAGCTGATCCGCAACCCGAAGACCTCGCCGGAGGTTCGCGCCGACGCGCAGGCGGAACTGCAACGCCAGCCCCGCGACGCGGCGGCGACGCGGCAGCGCCGGCGCTGCGCGATCACGGGTCGACCGCGGGGCGTCTATCGCAAGTTCGGGCTCGCGCGCACGAAGCTGCGCGAGGCCGCGAACCGCGGCGAGATCCCCGGTCTTTCGAAGGCCAGCTGGTGAGGCGCGCGCCATGAGCATGACTGACCCGATCGCCGACCTCCTGACCCGGATCCGCAACGCGCAGGCCGCCGGCAAGCCGAGCGTTGCCGTCGCCACGTCGAAGCTGAAGACCGCGATCCTCAAGGTCCTGAAGGAAGAGGGTTACATCGGCGGGTTCCACGTCGAGGCCCATGGGGCCGCCTCGACCCTGTCGATCGACCTGAAGTACCACGAAGGCCGGCCGGTGATCGATCGCATCGAACGAATCAGCCGGCCCGGACTCAGGATCTACCGCGGCAAGGACGAGTTGCCGAAGGTCCTCGGCGGACTTGGTGTCGCCGTCGTCTCGACCCCGCAGGGGATCATGAGCGATCGACAGGCGCGCGCCGCGGGCACCGGCGGCGAAGTCCTGTTCGTCGTTCATTAACGTCGCTTGTTGAGGCTGTAGATCATGTCTCGAGTCGCAAAAATGCCGGTCGACCTCCCGCAGGGCGTCACCGCCACGATCGGTGACGACGCGGTGACCTTGAAGGGCGCGAAGGGCTCGCTCAGCCTCAAGCTGAAGCGCGGGATCCGCGTGGTCCAACAGGAAAAACACCTCGCCGTCGAGGCCGCGCCCGGGGTCGACGGGCTCGTCGCGATCGCCGGCGCGACGCGCGCGCACCTCGCCAACATGGTGACCGGGGTGAGCAAGGGCTACGAGCGCAAGCTCGAACTCGTCGGCGTCGGCTACCGCGCCGCGGTGGCCGGTAAGGCGCTGAACCTCACGCTCGGCTATTCGCATCCGATCAACTATCCGATTCCCGAGGGGATCGCGATCGAGACGCCGAGTCAGACCGAGATCGTGATCAAGGGGATCGATTGCCAGCACGTCGGGCAGGTCGCCGCGGAGATCCGCCGCTTCCGACCGCCGGAGCCCTACAAGGGCAAGGGCGTGAAGTATTCCGACGAGAAGATTTCGCTGAAGGAAGCGAAGAAGAAGTAGCCCATGAAAATCGACAAGAAAGAAACTCGGTTGCGCCGCGCGCGTCGCGGACGCGCGAAGATCAAGGAACTCGGCGCCCCACGTCTGTCCGTGCACCGGACGCCGCAGCACATCTACGCCCAGGTCCTCGCCCCCGAGGGGGATCGCGTGATCGCCGCGGCGTCGACGCTGCAAGAAGCGGTGCGCGGCGACTTGAAAACGACCGGCAACGTCGAAGCCGCCCGGGCGGTCGGTCGCGCGATCGCCGAGCGTGCCCGCGAGAAGGGGATCTCGAAGGTCGCGTTCGACCGCTCGGGTTTCCTCTACCACGGCCGCGTCAAGGCACTCGCCGAGGCGGCGCGCGAAGCCGGTCTCGAGTTCTAAAGAAAGGGTCACAGCGTTATGGCAAGAGTAGAGAAACCCGTATCCGGCGACGACCTGCTCGAGAAGCTGGTCGCGGTCAATCGCGTCGCGAAGGTCGTCAAGGGCGGCAAGCAGTTCGGGTTCACCGCGCTGACCGTCGTCGGTGACGGCGCCGGTCGCGTGGGCTTCGGCTACGGGAAGGCGCGTGAAGTGCCCGTCGCGATCTCCAAGGCGATGATGCAGGCGCGCAAGAGCCTGATGAACGTCTCGCTGAAGAACGACACCCTGTACTACGCGGTCAAGGGGCGGCACGGAACGACGCGAGTCTACATGCAGCCGGCGGCGGAAGGCACCGGTGTGATCGCGGGCGGCGGGATGCGCGCGGTGTTCGAGTGCGCCGGCGTGCGCAACGTGCTCGCGAAGAGCTATGGGTCGCGAAACCCGATCAACGTGGTGCGCGCGACGATGGACGCGCTGACGAAGCTGCGCACGCCCGAGGATATCGCGGCGAAGCGCGGCAAGGCCGTCGCAGACCTCGTGGAATGACACCGATGAGCGACCAATTCGTCAAAGTCACCCTCGTGAAGAGCCTCGCGGGACAGCTCGCGAACATCGCCCAGTCGGCGCGCGGCCTCGGGCTGCGGCGCATCGGTCATAGCGTGGTCGTCGCGGACACGCCGTCGAACCGCGGGATGATCACGACCGCGAGCCACATGCTCAACGTGGAGCCCGCGACGGGCCCGGAGAAGCGCTGATGCGACTCAATACGATCAAACCCGCCAGGGGCGCGAAGCGGGCCCGGCTGCGCGTCGGCCGCGGTGCCTCGGCCGGGCAGGGAAAGACCTGCGGGCGTGGCGTCAAGGGCCAGCGCGCGCGCAAGGGCGGCTACCACAAGACCGGCTTCGAAGGCGGGCAGATGCCGCTGCAACGCCGCCTGCCGAAGGTCGGTTTCCGCTCGGCGATGAAGGCTTCGCGCGCGGAACTCACGCTCAGCGATCTGATGCGCTTCGCGGAGTCCGAAGTCACGCTGGAGAAGCTGATTCGTGCGAACCTCGTGCCGGCGGAGGCAAAGCTCGTGAAGGTGATCCTGTCCGGATCGGTGTCGAAGGCCTATACGCTGAAGGGACCCGGGATCGCCGCGACCAAGGGCGCCAAGGGCGCGATCGAGGCCGCCGGAGGGCGCCTCGAGGCTTAAGCCCTCGGATAGCCGCCATGCGAACCGGAGCGTAGACCGTGTCGACCCCAACGACCAACATCGCACAACTTGGAGAGATGACGCGCTTCGCCGAGATGCGCAAGCGTCTGCTGTTCCTCGTGGGCGCGCTCGTCGTGTACCGGGTCGGGACGTTCATCCCGGTGCCGGGCATCGACGCGGCGCGTTTCGCGCAGTTCTTCGCGACCCAACAGGGCACCCTGCTCGGCGTATTCAACATGTTTTCCGGCGGCGCGCTGCAGCGGTTCAGCATTTTCGCGCTGAACGTGATGCCGTACATCACCGCGTCGATCATCGTGCAGATGGCGTCGATGGTGTATCCGCCGTGGGCGCAGATCCGCAAGGAAGGCGAGTCCGGACGCCGCAAACTCACCCACTACACCCGGGTCGGGACCGTCGGGCTCGCCGCGTTCCAGGGTTTCGGGGCCGCGCTCGCGATCCAGAATTCGGGCAATCACCTCGTCACGAACCCGGGACCGCAGTTCCTGTTCGTCGCGACGGTCACGATCACGACCGGGACGATGTTCGTGATGTGGCTCGGCGAACAGATCACCGAGCGCGGCGTCGGCAACGGGATCACGATGATCATCGTCGCGGGCATCGTCGCGGGGCTTCCGAGCGCGATCGGCAACACGCTCGAAATGGTCCGCTCCGGCGAGATGAACCCGCTGGTCGTGCTGTTGATCCTGGTCGTCGTCGTGCTCGTCACGCTGTTCTGCGTCTTCATGGAGCAGGCGCAGCGCCGCATCCAGGTCAACTACGCGAAGCGTCAGGTGGGCCGGCGGATGATGCAGGGCCAGAGCACGCATCTGCCTTTCAAGGTCAACATGGCGGGCGTGATCCCGCCGATCTTCGCGTCGAGCTTGCTGGTGTTCCCGGCGACGATCGCCCAGTTCTTCGGCAACAGCCCCAATCCGAACGAGGCGCAGCGGGTCCTGCAGCGCATCGCGGTGATCCTCGGCTACGGGCAGCCGTTGCACCTGATGCTGTTCGCGTTGATGATCCTCGGCTTCTCGTTCTTCTACGTCGCCCTGGTCTACGATTCGCGGGATACCGCCGACAACCTGAAGAAGTCCGGCGCGTTCATTCCCGGCATCCGCCCGGGACAGCAGACCGGCGAGTACATCGACAAGGTGCTCACCCGGCTCACCCTGTGGGGCGGGCTGTACATCATGGCGGTCTGCATCCTGCCCGAGGTCATCCGGATGGTGAACCCCGCGGTTCCGTTCCAGTTCGGTGGCACCTCGTTACTGATCATCGTCGTCGGCGTGATGGATTTCGTCGCGCAGGCCTACTCGCAAATGATGTCCCACCAGTACGAGGGACTCATGAAGAAGGCGAGCTTTCGCGGCATCGGGAGCAAGAAATGAAAGTACGTCCCTCGGTCAAGAAGATCTGCAAGAACTGCAAGATCGTGCGGCGTCGCCGCGTCGTGTATGTGATTTGCAGCGATCAACGCCACAAGCAGCGGCAAGGGTGAGGATCGTCGGCGCGGGCGCATCGCCCGCCGGGAAGACGAATCGGAAGCGGTTGATAAATAGATCGTTTTAGGATAACCTAGCGCACTTTTTTCCCGTGCGCATAGCGGAGAAGTCGATGGCGCGTATCGCCGGCATCAATATCCCGATGAACAAGCACATCGTCATCGGTCTGACCCATATCTTCGGCATCGGCAAGAGCCGTGCCGAGTCGATCTGCGACGCGTCCGGCGTGAAGCCGACCGTCAAGGTGAAGGATCTGACCGACGCCGAAGTCGCTGCGCTGCGTTCCCAGGTCGCGAAGTTCGCCGTCGAAGGCGATCTGCGCCGCGAGGTGTCGATGAACATCAAGCGACTGATGGATCTCGGCTGCTATCGCGGCATCCGTCATCGCAAGGGTCTGCCGTTGCGTGGTCAGCGGACGCGGACCAACGCGCGGACCCGCAAGGGGCCGCGTAAGCAGGCGGTCAAAATGAACGCTCCCCCGGGCAAGGCTTGAGGTGTTCCGAGAGAATCATGGCTGATCAAAAGCAAGGTGCGACGCAGGGCGGCGGCAAGCCGGCGCGCAAGAAAGTCCGCAAGAACGTGCTTGATGCGATCGCGCACGTGCATGCGTCCTTCAACAACACGATCATCACGATCACGGACCGTCAGGGCAACACCTTGTCGTGGGCGACGTCTGGCGGCTGCGGGTTCCGCGGGTCGCGCAAGTCGACGCCGTTCGCGGCGCAGGTGGCCGCGGAGCGCGCCGGCGTGGCCGCGCAGGAACACGGCGTGAAGAACGTCGAAGTGCGCGTGATGGGGCCCGGCCCGGGCCGCGAGTCGGCCGTGCGCGCGCTGAACGGGTGCGGATTGAAGATCACGAATATCGAAGACGTGACACCGATCCCCCACAATGGATGCCGGCCGCCGAAGAAGCGCCGGGTCTGAACTCCCAGGATTCGCAATGGCCAAATACACCGGTCCGAAGTGCAAGTTGTCACGCCGCGAAGGCACCGATCTCTTCCTGAAGAGCGGCACCAAGGCGTTGGAGTCCAAGTGCAAGCTCGAGGTGCCGCCCGGAGGCGTCAAGAGCGAGCGCAAGCAGCGGTTGTCCGAGTATGGGTTGCAACTGCGCGAGAAGCAGAAGCTGCGCCGGATGTATGGCGTTCTCGAGCGCCAGTTCCGCAATTATTACCAGAAGGCGGCTGGTCGGCCCGGTGCGACCGGCGAGACCCTCCTGCAGTTCCTCGAGTGCCGGCTCGACAACGTCGTGTACCGGATGGGATTCGCGGTGACCCGCGCCGAGGCACGGCAGCTGGTGAGCCACAAGGGTGTCGCGGTGAACGACAAGGTCGTCAACATCGCCTCATATCAGTGCAAGGCCGGCGACGTGATCAACCTGCGCGAACGGGCGAAGAAGCAGACGCGCGTGCAGGCGGCGCTCGCGGTGGCCACGCAGGTCGGGTTTCCCGACTGGGTCGAAGTCGACGACAAGAAGATGTCCGGGGTGCTGAAGTCCGTCCCGGAGCGGCAGGAGATCCTGCCGGACATCAATGAGAGCCTCGTCGTCGAGTTGTACTCCAAGTAAACGGCGATCCAGCGGTTCCGGATCCGGGGCCGCGTCAGCCAACATCAGGTGATATCCATGCAGGGATCCATCAACGAATTCTTGAAGCCGCGGGTCGTCAAGGTGCAGCCCGTCTCGACACGGCACGCGCGCATCGTGATAGAGCCGTTCGAGCGGGGCTTCGGCCATACGCTTGGCAATGCCCTGCGCCGCGTGCTGCTGTCGTCGCTACCCGGCGCCGCGATCACCGAGGTCGAGATCGAGGGCGTGCTGCACGAGTACACCGCGATCGAGGGCGTTCAAGAGGACGTCGTCGACATCCTGTTGAATCTGAAGGCGGTGGCTATCCGGATGCACTCCCGCGATACCGCGGAGATCCGGCTGCACAAGAAGGGTCCCGGGCCGGTCACGGCCGGCGACATCGCCGGTGATCACGACGTGGAAATCCTGAACCCCGATCTCGTGATCGCGAACCTGACCAATGCCGGCGAATTGACGATGTCGCTCAAGGTGGAGCGAGGTCGCGGTTACCGGCCCGCCGCCCAGCGCCTCGCATTCGAGGAGCAGACGCGCGCGATCGGCCGCCTGCAGCTGGATGCGTCGTTCAGCCCGGTGCGCAAGGTCACCTACAACGTCGAGAGCGCACGCGTCGAACAGCGCA
>JAKBCG010000084.1 GCA_021808035.1 Pseudomonadota bacterium | reverse complement strand
ATCGCTGCACGATCACGGCCTCGTTGTCGAGGAGATCCTGGCCCGGAACATTGGGGTAGTCGAGGGGCGCGGGAGGCGTCCCGTCGGCGCTCGCGGCCGGACCCAGGAGGTCGACCAAGACGACATGCATCGCGTGCGCGTCGTGGTTGATCCAGCGCTCGCCGGTCCGCGCGATCCTCTCCAGCCACAGGACGCTGCCATCGGGCCATTCAACCGCGCGGCCGGTTGCTGCGTGGCGGGCTACTCCTCCCCGGACGAAGACTGCCAACGATCGCGGAACCGGCGTCGGCGGAAACACGCTCTGGCGAGGCTCCACTCGCCGTCGATGCACGCGAACCCAGGCGTTTTGCAGCACGGCTTCGGCAAGACCGTCATCGGCCGTCATGGCGGCGCTGGCCTCCGGCGAGTGCGTTTGCCAAGTCCGCAATCAGATCCTCGGGCTCTTCCAAGCCGACGTTGAGGCGGACGAGTCGGCCGGCGTAGTCACGGTCCGGTCGCCGCAGATCGGGATAGATCATCGCGAGCGACGTCGTACCGCCCCAGCTGAAGCCTTTGTGAAAGAGCTCGAGGCGATCGACGAACGCGGCGACGTTCTGCGCGGAGTTCGGCGGGCGGAATACGAACGAGAACACGCTCGACGATCCGCTGAAATCGCGCTTCCACAGGTCGTGCCCGGGGCACCCCGGCAGCGCCGGATGCAGTACCGTCTCGATCTCCGGGCGGCTTTCCAGCCATCGCGCGACCGCGAGCGTGCTCGCTTCCAGGCGCTCCAGCCGAATGCCCAAGGTCTGCAGTCCGCGCAGCGCGAGGCTGGCGTCGTCCGGCGAGACCGCCATCCCGAGCTGGCTCCACACCGATCCGACGCCTTCGTAGAGCCGCTCGTTCGCGACGGACACGGACCCGAGCAGCAGATCACTGTGGCCGCCGACGTACTTCGTGAGCGCCTGCACGCTCACGTCGACGCCGTGCCCGAACGCATCGAACAAGACACCGGCCGCATAGGTGTTGTCGAGCGCCACCGGTACGCCGCGCGGCTTCGCGGCGGCGACGATCGCGGGCACGTCCTGGACCTCCATCGTCACCGAGGCCGGACTCTCGGTCCAGATCAGCGCCGTATTCGGTCGGACGAGGCGCGCGATATCCGCGCCGATCGCGGGGTCATAGGTTTCGATCTCGATGCCCAGACGCTCGAGCAACCCGCCGGCGAGTTCGCGGCTCGGCCCGTACGCGTTGTATGGCACGAGCCCGTGGCTGCCCGACTTGCAAAATGCCAGATACACCGTGGCGATCGCGGCCTGGCCGCCGGGCACGATGAAGGTGTGGCGGGCTCCTTCGATCTCCGCGATCCGGGCGCCGAGCTCGAGCACGGTCGGGCTGCCGTACAGGCCGTAGGTGTAGCCCTGCGATGCCTGACGCCAATCGTCCCGGATGTCCGCCGTGCGGTCGAAGACCACGGTCGAACCGCGGTAGACGGGAGGCGCCAGGGAACGGAATCCCTCGGGTGCTCGCCGCGGCGGATGCAAGAGTTTCGAACGCCAGTGCATGGGGCAACTCCCTTGGGACGAGGCTGGATGGGCGCGATGCGCCGGTGTCGGCTCGCGGGATTCGATGTCCCTGCCGTGACCGTCGTCGATGGTACAATTTTTAGCGAACGCGCGGGATCGGGGCTCGTCGAGCCTGTTCGGTCGAGTCGTGCACTGCGTTCCGAGGATGGGTGATCCATGACGTCGAACGATCAATCCCCGGTTCGCGGCCAGCTGCGTCGCGCCGACAAGATCATGAGCGAAGCGCAAGCACAGGAGTTTCTGCACACGGCATTCTGCGGCCGGACGGCGTCGGTCGATGCCGATGGCCATCCGTACGTGGTGCCGAACCTGTTCGTCTGGCACGAGGGCGCCGTGTGGTTGCACACCGTCCGGGGTGATGGCCATTTCGCGCGCAACGTCCGGCACGACGACCGCGTCTGTTTCGAAGTGGACGAGCCCGGGGAGGTATTCCCCTACGGTGATCTCGAATGCGACACATCGATCGCCTATCGGTCGGTCGTGCTCTTCGGCCGCATCGCGCTCGTGCGGGACGCCGATCGGGCGCGCACGTTCTTTGCGATGTTCATGCGCAAATATGCGCCTGCCGATTCGTGGGGACGTGAGCGAGGATCCTTTCCGCGCATCGACGCGACGAACGTCTACGCGATCACGCCGACCTCGATGACCGGCAAGGTGGGGATGTTGCCGGCGGTCGAGGCTCGCTGGCCGGCGGTCAATCACAGCCTTTCGCCGCAATGGCCGAGGGCTCCTCGCAAATAACCGGGCGTTCGTCGGGAGGGAATCGATCGTGGCCCAAAGGCGGATTCCGGCGCTCTACATGCGCGGCGGCACCAGCAAGGGTGTCTTTTTCGTCGACAAGGACCTTCCCGCGTCACCCGTCGAGCGGGACCGCTGGCTGCTGCGGGTGATCGGCAGCCCGGATCCCTACGGCAAGCAGATCGATGGCATGGGGGCCGGCACGTCGAGCACGAGCAAGGTCGTGCTCGTCGCGAAATCCGCGCGGACCGACGCCGACGTGGACTTCCTGTTCGGGGCGGTCGCGGTCGACCGGCCGGTGATCGACTGGTCGGGCAACTGCGGAAATCTGTCCGCCGCGGTCGGCCCGTTCGCGATCCATCGGGGCTTGGTCGACGCGCCGGCGACGGGTGCGGCGGTGCTTCGGCTCTGGCAGGCGAACATCGGCAAGCGCATCGTCGCGACGATCCCGATGCAGGACGGGGGCGTGCAGGAAGACGGGCACTTCATGCTGGACGGGGTGGCGTTCCCGGCCGCCGAAGTCCGACTGGAGTTCCTCGATCCGGGCGCCGACGATGCGCCGGGCGGTCGCGGCGGCCTCTTCCCCACCGGTCGGGTGCTGGATCGACTCGCCGTGCCCGGATCGGCGCCGCTCGAGGCGACTTTGATCGACTCGGGCATCCCGATGATCTTCGTCGAGGCGGGCGCGTTCGGCCTGCGGGGCGACGAGTCGCAGGCGGACGTGAGCGGCAACGTGGATCTGCTTGCACGGGTCGAAGCCGTGCGCGCGCAAGGCGCGGTCGCGATGGGCCTCGTGGAACGCGCCGGGGATGCGACCGCGCGCAGGCCGCACAGCCCCAAGATCGCGTTCGTCGCGCCGCCGTCCGGCTATGTCGCGTCCGATGGTCGTCGCATCGATCCCGGGCAGATCGATCTGCTCGCCCGCGCCTTCTCGATGGGTCCGCTGCATCACGCGATCCCCGGTACGGCCGCGGTCGCGCTCGCGACGGCCGCGGCGATCCCGGGAACGATCGTGCACCGGGTGGTGCGGCCGGGCGCCGACGGCATGATCCGTCTGGGGCATCCGTCGGGTACCCTTGCGATCGGCGCGACGGTGGCACGCGACGGTGAACGCTGGGTCGTCACGCGCGTGGTCGTGAGCCGCAGCGCCCGCCGCTTGATGGAGGGTTGGGTTTTCCTGCCCCAGGATTGATCCGCGACCGCAGAGACCGTCCATGAACGCAAACACCTCCCTTCGATCGAAGGCCCCCGCCCAGGGCCGCGTCGGCATGCTGGCGCTCGGTGCGCTCGGCGTCGTCTACGGCGACATCGGCACGAGTCCTCTGTACACGATCAAGACCGCGGTCGCGTGGTCGGGCACCGACCGGGACCCGGCGGCGGCGCTCGGCATGCTGTCGCTGATCGTGTGGACCTTGCTGATCATCGTCTCGCTGAAGTACGTCGCCGTGATCATGCGCGCCGACAACGACGGCGAGGGGGGCATCCTGGCGC
Organism: Pseudomonadota bacterium; assembly: GCA_021808035.1. Taxonomy (GTDB): domain Bacteria; phylum Pseudomonadota; class Gammaproteobacteria; order Steroidobacterales; family Steroidobacteraceae; genus Bog-1198. The sequence continues at coordinate 5,198 of JAKBCG010000084.1, read as the reverse complement.
TGATGTCGCTGCTCGGTGTGAAGCATGGGCGCCGTCCGGTGATCATCGCGATGGGGATGCTGGGCGCCGCGCTGCTGTTCGGCGACGGCGCGATCACGCCTGCGATCTCCGTGCTGAGCGCACTGGAGGGATTGGAAGGCCCCGCACCGGCGATCACGCCCTACATCGCACCGTTGTCTATACTCGTGCTGATCGCGCTGTTCACGTTGCAGCCGCTCGGAACGGGTCGCATCTCCAAACTGTTCGGTCCGGTGATGGCCGTGTGGTTCCTCACGATCGGCACGACCGGTCTGATCGCGGTCGTCCGGCATCCGGCGGTGTTGTGGGCGTTCGATCCGTTGATCGGCCTGCGCTACCTGTCCAGTCACGGGCTCGCCGGCTTCCTGGTGCTCGGCGCGGTATTCCTCTGTGCGACCGGCGCCGAGGCCCTGTATGCGGACATGGGACACTTCGGCGCCCGGCCGATCCGGCTCGCCTGGTACGCCTGGGTATTCCCGGCGCTGATCCTCAATTACGCCGGCCAAACCGCACTGCTGATCGACCCCGCGACCGCTCACGTCGCGAACCCGTTCTACGCGCTATGCCCGCCGGCGTTGCAGTGGCCGCTCGTGCTGCTCTCGACCGCGGCGACGGTGATCGCGAGCCAGTCGATCATCACCGGCGCCTATTCGATGACCCGCCAGGCCATACAGCTCGGCCTGTTGCCCCGGATCCGGATCTCGCAGACCTCCGCGCGCAGTTACGGCCAGATCTACGTCGGATTCGTGAACTGGTCGTTGATGGTCCTCACGATCGCCCTGACCGCGACGTTCCGGTCGTCCGACAAGCTGGCCGCTGCGTTCGGCGTCGCCGTGTCCTTGACCATGCTCTTGACCAGCGGCCTCATGTTCGTCGCGATGCGCGAAGTGTGGCGCTGGAGCCTGCTCGCGAGCACCGTCGTCGCCGGGTTGTTCGTCTGCGTCGACGGCTCGTTCGTCGCGGCGAACATCGTCAAGTTCTTCGAGGGAGGATGGATCCCGATCGTCGTCGCGAGCACGCTCTATTTCCTGATGTCGTGCTGGAGCGAAGGGTACCTGGCGATGCGTGCGGCGCTCGAGCGCACGACCTATCCGATCGGCGAGTTCATCGACAGATTCCGGCGCCAGGAGCGGGTGCCGGGTACCGCGGTGTATCTCGCCGGGCACACCGATCTCGCGCCCGTCGCGTTGCTGCACAATCTGACCCATAACAAGGTGCTGCATCGGCGCATCGTGCTGCTTCACGTGACCACCGAGCATCGACCGCGGGTCCGCGCGAAGGACCGCCTGGACGTCGTCGACCTGCCCGACGATTTTCACGCGCTCACCGCGCACTACGGCTTCATGGAGCAGCCGAACCTGCCCCATCTGCTGACCCAGGAGGAGGGGGCCGGCGCGCCAACGTTCGATTTGACGGACACCTCGTTCTTCGTCGGACACATGAACGTGATCCCCGCCGGATCCTCGCCCTGGCACCGGTTCAAGGTCCACGTATTCAAGATCATGTATCGCAACGCCTTGCCGGCGACGGAATTCTTCCGCATTCCGGCGGGTCGCGTCGTCGAACTCGGCGCTCAGATCGAGATTTGACGGCGCGGAAGTCCGCGATCGGGTGCCGCAACGGTTGCGCCGATCGTCCACCGCGCGCCGATACGGAGTTTCATTCGAGCCGCGCCGCCTCCGCCGCGGCGAGCGCGCCCTCCAGATAGCCGCCGAATTCCGGTGCGACTTCGGATCCGGCGAGCAGGATGCGGTCGCCCCATGGTGCCGGCAGCGAAATCGCCCGGTAGTCGGGATGGGTGGTCCCCGCCGCGAGGTCCGCGTCGCTTGCGGTGAAGGGCTCGCGGGCCCAGTCCTGAATGACGATGTCCCGCGGCCGTGCGGCGTCGGGGCCGAACAAGCTGCCGAGTTGCTGCGCCACCCGGTCCGCGAGCTCGGTGCGCCGCGCCGCGCGCAGGCTCGCAGGCCAGGCGAAGAAGCCGAACAAGGCCGACTCCTCCGCCGCACCCGTCAAGCTGGCGTCGTGGATCTCGCCGAGCGGGCCCGCCTGGCTGAATGCGCTCCCGGAAAGGCCGCTTGCGCGCCAGACCGGGCGATCGTACAGCGCGAGCGCCTTGGCCTGGTTCGCCATCCAACCCGGAATCCCGGCGAGCGCGCTGGCGATGGAGCCGGGTAGTGCGGGCTGGATCTCGATCCGGCCGATCAACCGCGGCGGGACGGCGAGCGCCACGCGCGCGGTCCGCAATGAGAGCGGTCCATCGTCGGTCGCCGCGGTCACGATCAGATGGGACGCGGCGAGTTCCACCCGATGGACGACGTGTCCCAGGCGCAGCGTCCCCGGCGGGAGGTGCGCGGCGAGCGCCTCGACCAGCGCCGTGATGCCGCCGACGATGCGCATGCTCGGTGGCTCTTGCGGAAAACCGGATGCCAGCGGCTGTGTCCGGCCCGCGGCGTCCTGGTAGATGAATCCGCCCGCCTCCATCTGCACGGTCAACGTCAGTCCGGCCGAAGCGGCGAGCGTGGCGATGCGTGGCTGGAGCGTGGGCCAGACCCAGGCGGGCCCGAGATCGTAGGTGCCGGCCCCGGTGCGATGCCCGAGCACGCGTCCCCCGACTCGCGTGCGCGCCTCCAGCACGACGGTCTCGAGGCCGAGCGCCGCGGCCCGCCGCGCGAGCGAGAGACCCGCCAGCCCCGCGCCGACGACGATCAGATCGAACATGCGCCATCCACGGCAAGCCCCGCGCAGCGCCCGTCGAAAGGTGGCGCGGTCCCGGCGATCTTCATAGTATGGATCCTAACAGTCCTTGCGGTGCTGGTGACGCGACGATGCTGCGATGAGACCCGAGACCGATCCGCCGTCCCGTGACGACGCCACCGGCGGCGCCGGCGAGTCGCCGGCGCCGACTCTGCTGACGGATCTGTACCAGCTGACCATGCTGCAGGCGTACCTGGAGCGCGGCATGGAGGCGCCGGCGGTGTTCGAGTTCTTCGTGCGGCAACTGCCCGAACGCCGCAGCTTCCTGATCGCCGCCGGACTCGAACAGTTGCTCGACTATCTCGAGACGCTGCGCTTCTCGCCGCGGGAACTCGGGTGGATGGAGTCGACCGCGCGGTTTTCACCCGATTTTCTCCGTCGGTTGGAGCGGTTCCGGTTCACCGGCGACGTGGATGCGATACCGGAGGGGACCGTGTGCTTCGCGGAACAACCGATCGTGCGGATCACGGCGCCGTTGCCGGAAGCGCAGTTCATCGAAAGCCGACTGATCAATCTCCTGCACTTCGAAACCCTGATCGCGAGCAAGGCGGCGCGGTGCGTGCTCGCGGCCGGCGGGCGCACCTTGGTCGACTTCGGCCTGCGACGCGCGCACGGGGCCGAGGCGGGCGCGCTGGCCGCGCGCGCCGCGTATCTCGCGGGATTCCATGGAACCGCGACCGTCGAGGCCGGGCGGCGGTTCGGGATCCCGCTGTTCGGCACCATGGCGCACTCGTTCGTGCAGGCGCACCGCTCGGAGCTCGACGCGTTCCGCCACTTCGTCGATTGCTTTCCGGGCGACAACACGCTGCTGATCGACACCTACGATACGCTGCAGGGAGCGCGCACCGTCGTCGCCCTCGCGCAGGAGCTGCGGCCATCGGGCAAGCGTTTGCGTGCGGTGCGGATCGACAGCGGTGATCTCGCGCAGGCGGCCCGCGACGTTCGCGCGATCCTCGATCAGGGCGGGTGCGGGGACGTCGGCATCTTCGTGAGCGGGAACCTCGACGAGTCCGCGATCGCCGACCTCGTCGTGCGGCGCGTGCCGGTCGACGGATTCGGCGTCGGCACGCGGCTCGACGTCTCGGCGGACGCACCCACGCTGGACGTCGTCTACAAGCTGCAGGAGTACGCCGGCCGCGCGACCCGCAAGCGCTCCGCGGGCAAGGCGACGTGGCCGGGACGCAAGCAGGTCGAACGCCACCGCGACGCGCAGGGGGTCATGACGGGGGATGCGGTCGTGCTCGAGGAAGAGCCCCATTGCGGCGAGCGCCTGCTGCGGCCGGTGATGCGGAGCGGCCGGCGCGTGGCCCCTTCACCGACGCTCACGGTCGCGCGCGAGCATGCGCGGCGCGAGCTCGCGAGCCTGCCTCCGCCGCTGCGCTCGCTGGAATCCCGCGCCGCGTTCACCGTGGACATATCGTCGCGGATCCGCGAGCTCGCGGTGGCGGTCGACACCGCGTGATCAGCGGGCTGATCGCCGCGCGGCCATCGGCCGCGCGGCGACGCCAACCCCATTCCGCGCCGGGGCTAGGGCCGTAGCTTCCAGTCGAAGCTCAGACCGTAGGTGCGCGGATCGCCGTAGACCCCGAACACCTCGTTCGCGATCGTGTACACGTGCGCGAGCCAGGCCTTGTTCGCGAGATTGCGGCCCCACAGTGACACCTCGAACTGATCCGAGGGGCTGCTCCAGGTCAGCCTTGCATCGACCAGGCCGTACGAGGGCTGGATCGCGTACGGCTCGAGTTCGCCGCGCTGGCTGCCGGTGTAGGAATAGTCGGCGACCGTTTCGAGATGGCCATGGCCGGCCAGCGGCAACTTGTAGCGTGCCTCGAAGCTCCCCTTGTTCTTCGGCGCCCGGAACATGTCCTGGCCGCTCTGGTTGCGGAGATCGACGCAGCCAGTTTGCGCGGGATTGGCGAGGCAGGCCGAGGGGCCGGGGCCGTTCAACAGAGAGTAGACGGACCCGTTCGGGACGTAGACGTTGGTCAACTTCGCGTCCATGTAGCCGTAGGTCGCTGAGAAGGCGAGGCGGTCGGTCGCCAGCCAGTCGAGCTCGACTTCGACGCCCTTCGCGCGGGCGCTGCCGGCATTGAACGTCTCGAACTCGCCGATGTAGTTCGGCGGCGGATTCACGATTCCCGGACGCGGCCCGAAGGCCTGGATCTGCAGGTTCTGGTAGTACGTGTCGAACAACGCGACGTTCGCGCGTACCCGGTGCGCGAACTCCATCTTCGCGCCGAACTCCGTATTGTACGCGATCTCGGGTTGCAGCGGCCGCGTGTCCACGACGCTGGTCGGCGAAGCCGCGAATCCGCCGCTCTGGAAGCCCTCGGATTCCGTCACGTAGAGATTCACGCCCTGGGTCGGCGCGAAGCTCACCGAGACCTTCGGGGTGAAGCGCCCCCAGCCGTCCGCCACCTGGTTGA
>JAKBCG010000083.1 GCA_021808035.1 Pseudomonadota bacterium | reverse complement strand
CACGATCCAGGTTTCGCTCGCGGCGCCGTACCCCGGGACCGAGCTGTACGCCCAGGCGGTCGCGAACGGCTGGCTCAAGGAGAACGACGGCTTGAACCTCGTGAACAGCGAGGGCGTGCAGCTCGCGCCGATCTCCTATCCGAACCTCGACGCGACGCAGATCCACCAAGCGGTCGAGACGTTCTACAAGAAGTTCTACTTCCGGCCGCGCAAGATCGCCGAGTTGACCGGCGAGATGTTGACGAGCTGGACCATGACCAAGCGACGACTGCGCGAGGGCGTCGAGTTCTACCGCTTCCTGCGTGCGCGCGCGGCCTGACGGCACGGTCGGCGGGGTTATCGCGGTTGCGGCGGCGGCCGTCGTGCGCGGCATCCCCGCGACGCTCGAGGCATGCGTAAGCTCCTGATCGTCACCGCGGACGACTTCGGTCTGCACGAGACGGTCAACGACGCGGTCGAGTCCGCGCATCGCGACGGCGTGCTCACCGCCGCGAGCCTGATGGTCGCGGCACCGGCCGCCGCGGACGCGGTGCGGCGCGCGCACCGGCTGCCCGACCTGCGGGTCGGCCTGCACCTCGTGCTCGCGGACGGACCCGCGATCCTGCCGCCGGCATCGATCCCCGCGCTCGTCGACGCCGGGGGCCACTTCGACGCGCACATGGTCGCCCGGGGCTTTCGCTATTTCGCGTCGCCGTCGGCACGCCGGCAGATCGAGCGGGAGGTGCGGGCGCAGTTCGACGCTTATCGTGCGACCGGCTTGCGGCTCGATCACGTCGATGCCCACAAGCACTTCCACCTGCACCCGACCCTGCTCGCGACCCTGATCGCGGTCGGCGCCGACTACGGCCTGCGGGCGGTCCGGGTCCCGGACGAACCGGCGTGGTTTGCGACGAGCCCCGGGGCCCGCTTCACCGGTGCGGTCGGCGCGGGCCTGCTCGCGCCCTGGCTCGCGGCGATGAAGTGGCGGTTGCGGCGCGCCGGCATCGCGTACGCCGATCGGGTGTTCGGGATCGCGCGCAGTGGCCGGATGGACGAGGTGGCCTGGCTCGAGATCCTTGCCCGGTTGCCGGACGGCATCACCGAGGTGTACGCGCACCCGGCGGCGACCGAGGAGCCGATCGTGCCGACGATGCGCGACTACCGGCACGCGGACGAGCTCGCCGCGCTGCGCAGCCCGCGCGTGCGCGCGGCGATCCAGGCCGCCGGCGCACGGCTCGGCGGATACGGCGATCTCGCCGCGGGGCGTGCGCCCCGATGAAGCTCGCGGTACGGGTCGCGTTCGTCGTGGGTCTTGCGATCGCGATCGCGCTGATCCTGCGCAGCGGCGCCGCACAGATCTTCGATCTGCTGTCCCGGGCCAGCTGGTGGCTGCTGTGGCTCGTGCCGCTGCGCGCGGTGCCGATCCTGCTCGACGCGACCGGCTGGCAGGCCCTGTTGCCGGTGCCGACGCGGCTGCGGACGCTGTTCGGGATTGCGTGCATCCGCGATGCGATCAACCGCTTGCTCCCCGTCGCGAACGTCGGCGGCGAGATGGTCGGGGTCGGACTGCTCGCGCGGGCCGGCGTCGAGCTGCCGGTGGCGGCAGCGAGCGTCGTCGTCGAGGTGCTGATGACCCTGATCAGCCAGTACCTGCTGGTCGCGCTCGGGGTGACCTGCATCCTCGAACTGACGGGCGAGGTCGCGTTGACCGAGGATCTCGCGATCCTGCTCGCCGCGAGCCTGCCGGTGATCGTGCTGCTCGTCGTGCTGATGCGTTACGGCTCGGTGTTCGACTGGCTCCGGCGGCTCGGCGTGCGACTGATCGGCAGCATGAACGCGGTCACCGGCGGCAAGGCGCCCGCCAGCTTCGGTGCGGGCGCGGCCGGGATCGACGCCGCGATCCGCGCGTCCTGCCGCGCGCATGGACGGCTGCTGCGCTCGATCGCGTGGCAATTCGCGGGTGCGCTGTCCGGGACGGCCGAGACCTGGCTCGCGCTGCGCTGGATCGGGCATCCGATCGGCGTCGTCGAGGCGGTCGCGCTCGAGAGCCTGACCCAGGCGGTGCGCAACTTCGTCTTTCTGGTGCCGGCCGGCATCGGCGTACAGGAAGCGAGCCTGGTCGGTCTGGGGCACGTGCTCGGCATCGCGCCTGACGTCGCGCTGGCGCTGTCGCTCGCGAAACGGATGCGCGAGATCCTGTTCGGCGTGCCGGCGCTGGTCGCCTGGCAATGGATCGTCGGGCGCGGCGGTTGCGCGCCGCGCCGCGAGACTTAAGTAACGCGGCGGCCCGACCCGATGCGCAGCATGCCTTGCGCGTCGAACCAGCGTACCGCGTCGCGGAACGCCTCCGCCGGCGGGCGCGCGCGGTAGCCGAGTTCGCGCTCCGCCTTCGCGCTCGAGAAATACATCCGCTTCCTCGCCATCCGCACGCCTTCGAGCGAGATCGTGAACTGGCGGCCGGTGAGGCGGCCGATCCCGTCGGCGACGACCGCGATCGGCAACACCGCGGCGTACGGCAGTTCGACCCGGGGCGGGCGGCGTCCGACCAGCCCGGCGACCTCGGCGAGGATTGCGCGCAGGCTCAGGTTCTCGCCGCCGAGGATGTAGCGCTCGCCGGTACGACCGCGCTCGAACGCCGCGAGGTGGCCCGCGGCCACGTCGTCGACGTGCACGACGTTCAGGCCGGTGTCGACGTACGCCGGGATCCGCCCCGAGGCCGCGTCGAGCACGATGCGGCCGGTCGGCGTCGGCTTGACGTCGCCCGGGCCGACCGGGGTCGAGGGGTTCACGATCACGACGTCGAGCCCGTCGCGCGCGAACTGCAGCGCGACCTGCTCGCCGAGATATTTCGAGCGCTTGTAGTGGCCGATCATCGCATCCAGCGAGACCGGCGTGCGCTCGTCGCCCGGCGTTCCGTCGTCCGGGATCCCGATCGTCGCGACGCTGCTGGTGTGCACGACGCGGCGGATCCCGGCGTCGCGTGCGGCGGCGAGCACGTTGCGCGTGCCTTCGACGTTGACCGCGTACAGCGGCGCCGGATCGCGCACGCCGAGACGGTAATCCGCGGCGACGTGGAACAGCGCGTCGCAACCCTCGAGCGCGGTGCGCAGCGAGCGCGGGTCCGCGAGATCGCCTTCGATCGGCTCGACCGGAAAGTCGCGCAGGTTGCGCCGGTCGGCGCCGCGGCGCACCAGCGCGCGCAGGTCCCAGCCGGCTTGCGTGAGCGCGCGTCCGACCGCCGCGCCGACGAAGCCGGTCGCCCCGGTGACCAGCGCCTTCATGACGGGGTCGCGAGGCCGGCGGCCGCGGCCGCGGCGAGCGCACGCCTGGCGATGCGGAACCGGCCGGCGAGGCCGAGGAGCGCGCCGAGGTCGCCGGGCGAGCGGACCAGGCCCGCGAACAAGCGCCAGGGGTCCGGCTGGCCGCTGCGGCTCGCATCGACGACCGCGCCCGGCAACTCGTCCGACGCGGTATCGACGATCGCGCGCACGACGAGGAACGGCAAGCCGCGGCTCGACGCGACGGCGGCGATCGCGGCGCTCTCCATGTCGATCGCGACCGCACCGCTCGCGCGGTGCGCGGCGTGCTTGGTCCGGGGATCCGCGATCGCCGTGCCTTGCGACAGGATCGCTCCTTCGCAGACCACCGGCCCGCGGCCGGCGAGTCGGCGCCGCTCGCGCTCGCGCCACGCGAGGCTCGTCGGGTAGCGTTCCCCGCCGGGACCGAGGATCTCGGCCGGGAGTACGATCGCGCCGGGTCGCAGTCGCGGATCGAGGCCGCCGGCGACTCCCCAGCTGAGCAGCGCGGCCGCCCCGGCGTCGACGAGGGCCTGCGCAGCCCCGGCGGCGGCCGCGGGCCCGATTCCCGCGACGATCACCGTCGTACGGCCGTCGAGCCGCTCCGAGCGGCCGCGCCAGCGGCGCACGTCACGCAGCGTGCGCGCCTCGGCGTCGAGCGCGACCACGATCCCGATCCCCGTCAATGGGTCACGGCCCTGCGGGACAGGGTGCGATACGCGGCGAGCGCCCACAGCGGGAAATACGCGGCGTAGCCGTGATAGCGCAGGTAGAACACCCGCGGGAAGCCGGGTGCCGTGAAGTGCGGATCGCTCCACAGGCCGTCGGTCCCTTGCTGGCGGACCAGCCACTCGGCGCCGCGCCGCGCGCTCTCGCTGCGCGCCTCGCCGGAGGCGACCAGCGCGAGCAGCGCCCACGCGGTCTGGTGCGGCGTGCTCGCGGCCTGGGCAGGCACGCCGGCGTAGCTGTCGTTGGTCTCGCCCCAGCCGCCGTCGACGTTCTGGCGCCGCTGCAGCCACGCGACCGCGCTGCGCACCGCGGGGTCGTCGGCCCGGACGCGCGCCTGCGCGAACGCGGTGAGCACCGACCAGGTGCCATAGACGTAGTTCGTTCCCCACCGGCCGAACCAGGAGCCGTCGGGTTCCTGCTCGCGGCGCAGGTAGTCGATCGCCTTGCGGATCACCGGCGCGTCGGCCGGTCGCCCGACTCGCGCGAGCAGCGTGACCACTCGCGCGGTGACGTCGCTGGTCGGCGGATCGAGGAGGGCGCCGTGGTCGGCGAACGGAATCTGGTTCAGGCGGTAGTGGGTGTTGTCGACGTCGAACGCGGCGAAACCGCCGTTCGAGCTCTGCATCCCCGCGAGCCAGTCGAGCGCGCGCGTGATGTTCGGAGCGTAGTCGCCGGCGCGGTTCGACTGATGCATCGCCCACGCGACGACCGCGGTGTCGTCGAGATCGGGGTAGTGCGGATTCGCGAACTGGAAGGCCCAGCCGCCGCCACCGAGGGTCGGCCGGTTCACCCGCCAATCCCCGGGCTCGTCCTGCAACTGGTGGAGCCGCAACCAATCGAGCGCGCGATTCGCCGCGTCGGTCGCGGCCGGATCACCGGCCTCCTGCATCGCGAGCGCGGCGAGCGCCGTGTCCCACACCGGCGACACGCAGGGCTGGCAATAGGCCGAGTCCGCGGTCTCGATCACCAGTTTGCGCAGCGCCGCCTTCGCGGTCACGCGGCGCGGATCGTCCGCCGGGTAGCCGAGCAGCACCATCATCTCGAGCGCGTTCACCATGGCGGGGAAGATCGCGCCCAGGCCGTCCTCGCCGTTCAGGCGCTCGAGGACCCAGTTCTCCGCGCGGCGGGTCGCAGCCGCGCGCATCGCACGCGGGATCAGTGGGTCGAGTCCGCGGAAGATCCGGTCGATCGCGAGGAACACGCGTGGCAGCACGCCGCCGCGGCGGCGGATCTCGGCGAAATAATGTCGCTCCTGCTCGGGTGGTACGGTGAACAGTTCCCGCAGGTTCACGCCGCGCGGGTTCTTCGCGCGGGGTTTTCTGGTGCACAGCACGAACAGCGGCACCATCACGGTCCGCGACCAGTAGGAGACCTTGTCGAGGTGGAACGGGAACCACCGCGGCAGCAGCATGATCTCGACCGGGATGTAGGGCACCCCGCGCCACGGGATCTCGCCGAACAACGCGAGCGCGATCCGCGTGAACACGTTCGCGCGGGCGGCTCCGCCGCGCTCGAGGATCGCCTCGCGCGCGCGGCGCATGTGGGGCGCGTCGGGATCGTCGCCCTGCAGCTTCAACGCGAAGTACGCCTTCACGGTGCAGCTCAGGTCGAGCGCTCCGCCGTGGTAGAGCGGCCAGCCGCCGTGATCGGCCTGGTGCGCGCGCAGGTAGACGCCGATCTTGCGTTCCAGCGTGGTGTCGATCTCGTCGAGGTAGTGCATCATCATCACGTACTCGGCGGGTATCGTGCAGTCCGCTTCCAGCTCGAACAGCCAGTTCCCGGCCGCGTCCTGCCGCGCGAGCAGCGCGTCGCGCGCCGCGGCGACCGCGACGGTTAGCCGATCGTGCGCGCCGAGGCTCTGCGCGCGCAGCGTCTCGCGGCCCGCCGCGGAGGGTGTCGCCGGTTGCGCGGTGCTCTTCATGCGCCTGATCTCCCGTAGCGATGTCGTTGCGCGTCTTCCGCCGCGGTCAGGTTCGCGTCCGGCGCCGGTGCGCCGATCGTCGCCGGCAGCTCGCCGAGCGGCAGGCCGCGCGCCGCGAACGCGAACAGGCCGCGCAGCGTCGAATTGCTGCGCACGGCGAGGTCGCTGCACAGACGCGTCATCGCGACAGCCGTATGCGATACCTTGACCTCCGACCCCGCCGTGAAGCCCGGGTTCCGATCGATGTTGCGCAGGGTCAGCGCCGCGAGCCCGACGGCCCACAGGCAGAACCGGCGGATCCCGGTCTCCCGTCGCGGCATGAGCAGGGTGTAATCCAGCGCGTTGCGCAGGTGCGCGTGCGCGACCCCGACCAACTCGTGCAGGCCGTCCGCGAAGCCGGGCATTGGCGGCGCGGCGCGCAGTTCGGACAGATCGACGCCGTGCCGGTCGAACACCTCGCGTGGCAACCAGCAGGCGCCGCGGCTGCGATCCTCCCAGACGTCCTTCAGGATGTTGGTCATCTGCAGTCCCTGGGCGAACGAGACCGCCCGTGACCGCAGCGCCTCGCCGTGGCGCGCGATCGCGGGGGAATAGTCGCAGAACAACTCGGTCAGCATCTCGCCGACGACGCCCGCGACGTAATAACAATAATCGTCCAGGTCGCTGGATCTCGCGAGCCCGTGCAGGCTCGCGCTCGACTGGAAGCGCGGCATCCCGTAGCACATCCGTTCGACGCAGCGCAGGATCGCCGCGCGCTGCGCGTCGTTGAACTGTGCGGTCACGCGTATCACGCCCGCGATGTGGGCGACGAGGTCCCGTTCGGCCGGCAGCGTCTGGTCGCTCAGCCGCCCGGCGAGTTCATCGACAAGCGGCTCCGCCGCCGCGCGTCCGGCGACGATCTCCTTGAAACGGTCCAGATACCGCTGGGTCTCCTCCGGTGCGATCGTCGGCTCGTCCTCGATCGTGTCGGCGATCCGGCAGAGCAGGTACGCATTGGTCACCGGGGCGCGAAGCGCCCCCGGGAGTTGCGGGATCGTCAGCGCGAAGGTGCGCGAGACATCCGGCAGGATTCTCCGCTGATAGTCGTCATCGGCACTGCCGGTCTGCATCGCGTGTGATCTCCGGACTTGCGCTTTGGGGCGCCACCGGCGCGCAAGCCGTTGAATATATAGGCCGCCGTTCGCGCAGGCAACCGCGCTCGGCTGCCTGCGCAGCCCCGGGAAGCACCCGGTCGGCGGCCCCCGGGGCGCTGGCTCGGGAGCCGCCCGCGGTGGGCCCCGACCGGCGGCGGGGGCCGCGCGCCGCTGTCAGGAGGCGTTCTTCGCCTTCGCCCGCTGCTCGATCACCTCGTCGGCCACGTTTCTCGGGACCGGATCGTAGTGCGAGAACTCCATCGTGTACGAGGCGCGGCCGCTGGTCATCCCGCGCAGGTGGCCGATGTAGCCGAACATCTCCGACAACGGCACCGTCGCGACGACCGCGATGTTCGTACCGCGTTCGAGCTGATCCTGGATCGAACCACGCCGCCGGTTGATGTCGCCGATCACGTCGCCGAGGTAGTCGCCCGGCGTCACCGTCTCGACCTTCATCACCGGCTCGAGCAGGATCGGTCCGGCCTTGCGGACCGCTTCGCGGAAGCAGGCCTTCGCCGCGATCTCGAACGTCATCGCGTTCGAGTCGACGTCATGGTAGCTGCCGTCGGTGAGCGTCGCGCGGAAGTCGACGGTCGGGAAGCCCGCGAGCACCCCGTCCTCCTTCTGCGTCTTCAAGCCCTTCTCCACCGACGGGACGAATTCCTTCGGGACCGAACCGCCGACCGTCTTGTCGACGAACTCGAAGCCCGAACCCCGCGGCAGCGGCTCGAAGTCGATCCAGACCTCCGCGAACTGCCCGGCGCCGCCGGTCTGCTTCTTGTGGATGTACTGCTCGCTCTGCTTGCGGGTGATCGTCTCGCGGTAGGCGACCTGGGGCTCGCCCATGTTGCCCTCGACGCCGAACTCGGTGCGCATCCGGTCGAGCGTGACTTCGAGGTGCAGCTCGCCCATCCCGCGCAGGATCGTCTGGCCGGTCTCGCGATCGGTCTCGAGGTGCAGCGATGGATCCGCGCGGACCATCTTGCCGAGCGCGTTCGAGAACTTCTCCTGGTCGGCCTTGGCCTTCGGCGTGACCGACACGCTGATCACCGGGTCCGGGAAGCGCATGCGCTCCAGGATCACCGGGCTCGCGGCGTCGCACAGCGTGTCGCCGGTCTCGGTCTCGGAGAGGGAGACCAGCGCGATGATGTCGCCGGCGCGCGCCTCCTCGATCGCGTTCGCTTCCTTGGCGAACATCTCGACCATGCGGCCGATCTTCTCGCGCTTGCCGCGGGTCGTGTTCTGCACCGACATGCCCTTGGTGAGCACGCCGGAGTACACGCGCACGAAGGTGAGCGCGCCGTACGCATCGTTGATCACCTTGAACGCGAGCGCGGAGAACGGCTCGTCGTCGGAGCACTTGCGCTCGCCGATCGGATGGCCGTCGGCGTCCACGGTCTTGATCGCCTCGACGTCGGTCGGGGCCGGCAGGTAGTCGACGACCGCGTCGAGGACCTGTTGCACCCCCTTGTTCTTGTACGAGGAACCGCACAGCACCGGGTTGAACGCGGAACTCAGGGTGCCCTTGCGAAGGGCCGCGCGCAGCACTTCCGCGGACGGCACCGCGCCGTCGTTGAGGTACGCCTCCATCGCCGCGTCGTCCTGCTCGAGGCAGGTGTCGACGAGCTCGGTGCGGAACTTCTCCACGTTCGCGAGCAGCTGACGGTCCGTCGGGACGGTGATGTGCAGCGTGTCGGCGAGGTCGGGGGTCACGTCGAGCACCTGCCAGACCGCATCCTTGTCGTCCGAGTCCCAGACGAGCGCCTTCATCTCGACCAGGTCGATCATCCCGCGGAAGTTGTCCTCCGATCCGATCGGGATCTGGATCGGCAGCGGGCGCGCGCCGAGGCGCTTCTTGATCATGTCGACGCAGCGCAGGAAGTTCGCGCCGCTGCGGTCCATCTTGTTCACGTAGCAGATCCGCGGCACGCCGTAGTTGTCCGCGAGGCGCCAGTTGGTCTCG
>JAKBCG010000082.1 GCA_021808035.1 Pseudomonadota bacterium | reverse complement strand
GAGTTGGTCGCGCCGCGGATTCGACACCGTGAGCCGTGACCCCGACCGCGTGCTCGCGCGGTTGACGCACGCGCTGCGCGGCGGCGAGATCCTGCTGCTGCACGACGGCCACTCGGCGCGAATGGCGGACGGCGCGCCGATCGGCCCGGCGCTGCTGCCGCGGTTGATCGACGTCCTGCGACGCCGCGCGCTGGTGCCGATCACCTTGCGCGCGGCGCTCGAGCAGGAGTGCCGTCGGGCACGCGACGATCCAGGATAGAATCCGGCGATGGATCGGATCCCTTGCGCTCCGCTCGTGCTCGCGGCGTTCACCGCGACCAGCGGCGTCGGCGTCGGCAACGCCGCGACGCTCGCGTCGCTGCGATCGCGGCGCGGCGGACTGCGCCCCTGTGACTTCGACGGCGTGGACGTGCCGACGTGGATCGGTGCGGTCGACGGGGTCGACGCGCAGCCGTTGCGGCCCGGATGCGCTCGCTACGATTGCCGCAACAACCGGCTCGCGGAACTCGCACTGGGTCAGGACGGCTTGCTCGAGCGGGTTCGCGCGGCCGCGGGCCGTCATGGAGCGCAGCGCGTCGGCGTGTTCGTCGGGACGAGCACCTCGGGCATCCTCGAGACGGAACGGGCCTATCGCCGTCGCGATCCGCGCGACGGGCCGCTGCCGGCGGATTTCGACTATCGCGGCACGCACAACGCGTTCTCGACCGTCGACTACCTGCGCCGCCGGTGTGGCCTCGCCGGACCCGCGGCGACCGTCTGTGCCGCGTGCGCATCGAGCGCAAAGGCGTTCGCGGTCGCGCGGCGGATGATCGCGGCGGACGTGATCGACGCCGCGCTGGTCGGCGGCGTCGATTCGCTGTGCCTGACGACTCTGTACGGGTTTCATTCGTTGCAACTGCTCGCCCCCGGCCCGTGCCGGCCGTTCGACGCCGCGCGCGACGGCTTGTCCGTCGGCGAAGCCGGCGCGTTCGCGCTGCTCGAGCGGGTGCCGCCGAGCCTGGATCCCGACGCCGTGCTGCTGCTCGGTGCCGGTGAGTCGAGCGACGCCCACCACCTGTCGACGCCCCACCCGGACGGGCTCGGCGCCCGCATGGCGATCGAGCGGGCGCTCGACGACGCGCGGCTCGACGCGGGCGCGATCGACTACGTGAATCTCCACGGAACCGGCACCCCGAGCAACGACCGCGCGGAGAGCCTGGCGGTGCGCGCGACCTGCGGGGCCGCGGTTCCGTGCAGCTCGACCAAAGGCGCGACCGGGCATGCGCTCGGCGCCGCCGGCGCGCTGGAAGCCGTGCTGAGCGCGCTGTGCCTGGGCGCGGGCCTGCTGCCCGCCGGTCTCGGCACCACGCGGGTCGACGCCAGCCTCGGCGTGAATTACCTGACCGACAACCGGGCGGCGCCGCTGCGGCGGATCCTCAGCAATTCATTCGGATTCGGCGGTGCGAACTGCTGCCTCGTGCTCGGGACCGCCGGATGAGCCTCGGCGCCTATGTGGACGGCATCGGCGTGCTCGGACCCGGAATGCCGGACTGGGGAGCAGCCGCGCGGATCCTGAGTGGCAGCGGCGAGTATCGCCCGACCGCGAGCGAACTGCCGGCGCCGTCGATCCTGCCGGTCGCGGAGCGGCGGCGCACCGGCCGCGTCGTCCGGCTCGCGCTCGCGGTCGCGATGGAGGCGGTACAGGGCGCCGCGCTCGATCCGGCGCAATTGCCGGGTGTGTTCACGTCCTCCGGCGGCGACGGCGCGAACTGCCACGAGATCTGCAGCGCACTCGCCGCGCCGCAGCGCGAGCTGTCGCCGACCCGATTCACGAACTCCGTGCACAACCTCGTCGCCGGTTACTGGAGCATCGCGGTCGGCGCGATGCGGGCGTCGCAGACCCTGTGCGCGTACGACGCGAGCTTCGCGGCCGGCCTGCTCGAGGCGCTCGTCGGCGTCGCGATCGAACGGGAGCCGGTGCTGCTGGTCGCGTACGACGCGCCGTATCCACCACCGTTGCACGCGACCCGGCCGATCGCGGCGGAGTTCGGCGTCGCGCTGGTGCTCACCCCCGGTCGCAGCGCCCGCAGCGTCGCGCGGATCGAGACGGTGGTCGCGGCCGAGCCGGCCGCGACGCTCGACGATGCGCGACTCGAGGCGCTTCGGTGCGGCGTGCCGGCCGCGCGCAGCCTCCCGCTGCTCGCCGCGCTCGCCGGCGGGTCGCCGCAGGTGGCGCCGCTCGAGTATCTCGATGCCGGCACGTTGCGCGTGCAGGTTCAACTGTGCGGCTAGATCGCGCGGGCATCGCGAGTCGCGTGCCACATGCCGGCGAAATGTGCCTGCTCGACGAGGTCCTCGAATGGAGCGCGCAGCGCATCCGCTGCCGCAGCGACAGCCATCGGCGCGCCGGCAACCCGCTGCGCTCCGGTGGGCGGCTCGGCGCCGCATGCGCGGTCGAGTACGCGGCGCAGGCGGCGGCGCTGCACGGTGCGCTGCTGCGCGAGGCGGGAGGGCTTGCCGGACCGCCGCTCGCGCCGGGACGACTCGCGAGCGTGCGCGACCTGCGGCTGCGGATCGCGCGGCTCGACGACGCCCCGCATCCCCTGTGGTGCGAGGTGGTGCTGATCGCGGGCGACTCGAAACTCCGCCAGTACGCGTTCGCGGTCGGCGAGGAGCACGCATCGACGCCCTGGGTCGCCGGCCGCCTGTCGATCGTGACCGCGCCGGCGGAGAATTCGACCGGATGAACGACCCGACACGCCGCGCGTTGGTCACCGGCGGGAGCGGCGCGATCGGCGCGGCGATCTGCCGGCGCCTCGCCGCCGCGGGCCGGGAGGTCTGGGTGCACGCGCACCGTAACCTCGCCGCCGCCGAATCGGTGGTCGCCGCAATCCGGGCCGACGGCGGTCGGGCGCACGCGATCGTGTTCGACGTGACCGATGCCGCCGCCGCGCGCGCGGCGCTCGAGCCGCTCCTCGAAGAGCACCCCGTGCAGATCCTGGTCAACAACGCCGGGGTCCACGACGACGCGCCGTTCGCGGGGATGAGCGCCGGGCAGTGGCACCGGGTGATCGACGTCTCGCTGAACGGATTCCACCACGTGACCCAGCCCGTGCTGTTGCCGATGATCCGCAGTCGCTGGGGACGGATCGTGAACGTGACCTCGATCGCCGGGCTGCTCGGCAACCGGGGCCAGGTGAACTACGCGGCCGCGAAGGGCGCGCTGCACGCGGCGACCAAGGCGCTGTGCCTCGAGGTCGCGAGCCGCGGGATCACCGTGAATGCGGTCGCGCCGGGCGTGATCGCGACGCCGATGAGCGCCGCGGCGTTCCAGGATGAACGCATCGCGGCCCTCGTGCCGATGCAGCGCGCGGGACGGACGGACGAGGTCGCGAGCCTGGTCGGCTATCTGGCGTCCGACGAGGCGTCCTACGTGACGGGCCAGGTGATCGCGGTCGGCGGCGGGCTCGGCTGACTCACGCGTAGGCGTCGAGCACGCCGAGTGCGACCCGCGCGGACGGGGCCGCGCGGGCGGCCGCCGGCGCCGCCGGGCCGCGCTCGTCCGGCGGCGCGAATGACTGGTGCGCGGCACCCGGGTCACGGTAGGACTGCCGCGACACGTCGACGTTGACCTGCGTGAATCCGTGCGACCCGAGCAGTTCGCGCAACTGCGGCGCGCCGGCCTGCAAGGCGTCGTACGCGGCTCCGTCGTGTGCGCCGATCCAGACGGACGCATGCCCACGCTCGACCGAGATCCGCAGGTCCACCGGCCCGAGATGCGGGGGATTGACCTGCAGACTCGCGCCGTTCAGGTTCTGGTCCGCGAGCCAGGTGATCCGGTCGGCGAGCGCGGCCGGCCACGTGTGCGAACCGAGATCGATCGGCCCGTGCGCCGGCGGCGCCGCCAGGTTGCCGGCTGCGGGCGTCGACACCGGTGTCAGCGCAGCCGCCGCGACCCGCGATCCATCCAGGTTCACGACCGGCGACGCCGCGGTCGCGGTGGCGGCGGGCGCATGCGCGGGCATCGCCGCATGCGCGGCGGCGGCGAACTTCGCGATGGCGCCGGTCGGCGCGGCGGCGCCCGCGGGAACCGCCCCGCTCGCACCCGCATTGGGCGCGGCCACATCACCACCGCCAGACCGGGGGGCGCGCGCGGGCGCGACACCGCGCGCCGACGCCGGGACGGCTTCCGCGTCGGCGCCGATCGCCGCGACCGCGTCGCTCGCATGCAACGCCGCGACGATCGGCGCGTGCGCAGCCAACGACGCGGCACCCGCCGGGATCGGCGTCATACCCGCCGCCGCGCTCACGGCGGTGGAAGATGGCGAACCCGCACTGTCGGCCGCCGAGCCCGGAATCCCGGTGGCGGCATCATGCGCCGCGACCGGGGCCGGGGTCGCGAAGCCTGCGTTCGGAATGGAACTCGCCGCGTGACCGGTCGGCGCCGCGGCGGCCGACTGGATCGTCCCGTGGGGAACGGTATCGGGGGTGCCGCCCGGCCGGGCGGCCGCCAGTTGAGCGGCGCGGCCGATAGTGGTGCCCGCCGGATCACCGATGGACCCGTTCGCGCCGCTCACCGCAACCGGGGACGTCGGCGGCGAGGGTCTGGGGGACAGGCATGGTGGCGCGCCTGGCAAGGGATTGCCGGTCGGCGGCAATGCGATGCCGGTCGTCGCGCCCTGACCCGGGGTCGACGGGTGCGCTCCCGGCGTCCGGGCGTGGTGTGCGTCTTGCAGCGCCTCGGAGAAGCTCGGCCGGGCGGCGTCGGGCGCCGCGACGCGGCCCGCCGACGCGGGATCCGGGCCAGTCGCCCCGCCCGGCCCCAGGCCCTGCGCGCCCGCCGCTCCCGTCGCCGAGGACACCGGGGTTGCGATCGATATCACCGAGACGTTGACGGCCATGCCCGAGACGAAGCAAGTCCCGTGCCACGGAGCCGTCTACCATCCCGGCGTCACCAGTTCGCGATGCACCCCGACGCTCAACCCTCCCGGCGGGACCGCGCGACGCGCAAGGCGGTCTCGTCGCTGTCGCGCTGTTCGATCCGGTCGGCGTTGCGCCGTTCCTCGTGGCGATAACGCTCCACCGCGCGATTCAGGGACTCCGCCTCGACACGCTTCGCGGTCCATTGCGTCCGCCGCGCTTCGCAGTCGGCGCGCGCGACGCCGAGGTGCTGCGCATGAATCCGCAGCGCCTCGCTCAGCCGGTCGAGGAACTGGCGGTGGTTCCTCAGGCTCACCACGTCCATCGCACCGCCCGGCTGCGCGGCCTTGCCCACGTACTCGTCGCGATACGCTCGCAGCTGCGCCATCTGTCGTTCGAGCTCGGCGACGCGGTGCTCGGCCTCGAGCAATGAGCGCCGCGCCGCGGTCGCCGCGTCCATCGCCAAGTCCCGCAGAGGTTCGAATCGCTTGGACTTCATCCGCAGGCTCCCTGACTAACGAGTCGGCGCGAGCGCCGCGAACTGATTCACGAGAGCGAGCAGATCCGCCTGGCTGCGCTCGAAGCCGACCGGTTCGTACATGTCCTGGCGCAGGAACTCGACGATCTTCGGCCAGGCGTCGACCGCCAGGTCGACCCGCGGATCGGCGCCGCGCCGGTACGCGCCGACCGCGATCAGGTCGCGGTTCTGCTGGTAGGTCGAATAGACCTGCCGGAACTTCATCGCGAGGTCGAGGCGCTCGCGCGGCGTGATCTGGTGCATCGCGCGGCTGATCGAGGACTCGACGTCGATCGCGGGGTACAGGCCGCTCTCCGCGAGCCGCCGTGACAGGACGACGTGGCCGTCGAGTATCGCCCGCGCCGCGTCCGCGATCGGGTCGTTGTGGTCGTCTCCCTCGACCAGCACGGTGTAGAAGGCGGTGATCGACCCCTCGCCGCGGTCACTGGTGCCCGCCCGCTCGACCAGCTCCGGCAGGCGCGCGAACACCGAGGGCGGGTACCCCTTGGTCGCGGGCGGCTCGCCGATCGCGAGCGCGATCTCGCGTTGCGCCTGCGCGAAGCGCGTCAGCGAATCGATCAATAGCAGCACCTTGAGACCGCGATCGCGGAAATACTCCGCGATCGCGGTCGCGAGCCAAGCACCATGCAGCCGCATCAGCGGCGGATTGTCGGCCGGCGTCGCGACGACGACCGCCCGGCGCAGGCCCTCGGGCCCGAGCGTCGTGCCGACGAAGTCCTGGACCTCGCGGCCGCGCTCGCCGATCAGGCCGACGACCGTCACGTCCGCCTGGGTATAGCGGGTCATCATCCCGAGCAGCACCGACTTGCCGACGCCGGATCCGGCGAACAGGCCGATCCGCTGGCCACCGCCGACCGTGAGCAGCGAGTTGATCGTGCGGATGCCGACGTCGAGCGGGTCGCGGATCGCGCGGCGCTTCAGCGGGTTGAGCGGCTCTCTGGCGAGCGGTATGCGCTCCGCGCAGCGCAACTCCCCAAGGTCGTCCAGCGGCCGTCCGGCGCCGTCGAGTACCCGTCCGAGCAGGCCGTCGCCGACCGGCACCGACGCCGCGTCGCGCATCGGGACGACCCGCGCACCCGGTTTGAGTCCGCGCATCTCGCCGGTCGGCATCAAATACAGCTTGTCACCGGAGAATCCGACGACCTCGGCTTCGATCCGTCGCCCGCCGCCGGTGTCGACGCCGCAGCGGCCGCCAACCGCGGCTTCGCAGCCAACCGCCTCGAGCGTCATGCCGACCACCCGGTTCAAGGTGCCCTCGACGACCATTTCGCCGAGTCCGGCGAGTCGAGAGCGCGCGCGTCCGAGGCTCGCGGCCCAGCGGTCGGCGCGCCGCGCGACGGCGGCCGCCCCGCTCACCCCTCGACCTCCCGCCCGGACGGGCCCTGCCGGTCGGTACCGAGCAGATCGCTCAAGATCGCGCCGATCCTCGATTCGAGGCGCGCGTCGATCCGCGACGTGGCCGTGACCACCTCGCAGCCGCCGCGGGTCATCACCGGATCCTCGACGATGGTCCACGCACGCTCCCGCTCGGTCGGCGCGAGGTTTTCGCGCACCACCGCCGCGTCCTCGGGATGCAGCTTCACGCGGACGTCGCGGGAGGCGACCGGCAGGACCGCGAGCGCGTCGCGGACGATGCCGATGATCTGCGTCGGATCGGTCTTCAGCTCACGTCGTACGATCTGCCGGGCGAGCGCGACCGCGAGCGCGAGCAGTTCCCGCTCGACCGCCTCGTCGAGGTCCGCCAGGGGCCGCGCGAGGCCCTGCAACACGCCGTCGAGACGCTCGACCTCGACGCGCGCGGCCGCGCGACCGGCGGCGCGTCCCTCGGCGAGTCCCTGCTCGAAGGCCTCGCGATACGCTTCCGCCTGCAGGTCCGCCAGACCGCCGGCGGTCGCGACCGGGCCCGGCGGCGCGTCGATCGACGGTGGCGACCAAGGCCGCGCCTTGCCCGTCGCGCTCGCCCCGCGCGCCTCAGACATAGTCGCCTGCGTCCCGGCCACCGATGCTGATCGTGCCTTCCTCCGCGAGGCGCTGGGCGATCGCGACGATCTCCTTCTGCGCCGCCTCGACCTCGATCAGCTTCACCGGTCCCTGCGCCTCCATGTCGTCGCGCAGGATTTCGCCGGCGCGCTTCGACATGTTGCGCAGGATCTTGTCGAGGACTTCGGGTTCCGCGCCGCGCAGGGCGATCGCGAGCTTGTCGGATGCCACCTCGCGCAGCACCGACTGGATTCCACGGTCGTCGACACCGACGAGATCGTCGAACACGAACAGCAGGTCGCGGATCTGCTGGTGCATCTCGCCGTCCGCCTGCTCGATCCGACCGAGTTCCTCGCTACTGCCCTCTCGCGGCATCGCGTTCAGGATGTCCGCGACCTTGCGCGTTCCGCCGATCCGCCGCATCACCGGCGGTTGCTCGGCGCCGGCGCGCCTCTCGACGATCTGGTCGAGCTCGGACAGCGCCGACTGCGCGACCTCGCCGAGCGTCGCGATCCGCATCAGGATCTCGGTCCGCAGCGGCTCGTCGAGCAGGGGCAGGATCGCGGCAGCCTGGTCGGGCTCGAGATGCGCGAGCACGATCGCGCCGACCTGCGGATGCTCCGCGCCGATGATCCGCGCGACGGCCTTCGCTTCCATCCACTTCAGCGCCTCGATGCCCTGCCCGGGACGGCCGCTCGACACCCGGTCGATCAGCATGTCCGCCTTCTGCTTTCCGACCGCCTGCGTGAGCACGCGGCGCACGTATTCGGTCGAACCGGCCGCGACGTTCGCCTGGCCGTCGACGACGCCGATGAAGCTGTCGAGCACCGTGGTCATCTGCTCGCGCGAGACCTCCTTGAGCTCGGCCATCGCCACGCCGAGTTTCTGCACGTCGCTCGCATCGAGCTGCTTCAACAGGTTCGCGGCGTCCTGCTCGCCGAGACTCATCAACAGGATCGCGGCGCGCTGCGTGCCCTGCAACCCCTCGGCGCGGCTAGCCATCGGCGACCCATTCCTTCACGATCTGCGCGGCCTTCTTCGGATCCTGGATCACCAGGGACCGGGCGGCGGCGACCTGCTGTTCGAAGCTCGGCGCGAGCTTGATCGACTGACCAGTCGCGTCGGCGGACAAGGTCAGTTTGTCGCCGGCGAGGTCGCGATCACCGGCGACCCGCACGGGCGCCTTGGTCAGCGACCTCATCAACGGCCGCAACACCAGGAACGCGACCAGCAGCACCAGCGCCGCACCGACGATCTGCTTCGCGAGCTGCTGCACCCAGGGACGTTCCCACAGCGGCGGCGCCGGAATCGGCGGCAACGGCCGGTCGGTGCGGAAGCTCTGGTTGATCACGCTGATCCGGTCGCCGCGGCTCGGCTGCAATCCGATCGCGTCGCTCACGAGCTTGGTGAAGCGCTTGAGCTCCTGCGCCGACATCGGCCGCGTGACCACCTTGCCGCCGGGTCCGGTCTTGCGCCAGTCGTCGAGCAGCACGCCGACGCTCAAGCGCTTGATCACGCCGAGCGGGTGCTTGGTGTACGAGAGCGTGCGATCGATCTCGTAATTGCGGATGCTGCTCGAGGAGCTGGAGATCGGCGCGGCGCTGACC
>JAKBCG010000081.1 GCA_021808035.1 Pseudomonadota bacterium | reverse complement strand
GCCTGTTCGGTCGTGATCCCGCGGTACGGGATCGGGAAGGTCGCGTGGTAGATCTCGGCGGGGAACGGCCCGAAACCGCGCTTGTAGGGCATCACCTTGCCGGTCAGGCCCATCGCGAGGAGCGTGCGGCCGTGGAAGCCGCCGGTGAACGCGACGACCGCCGAGCGCTTGGTCGCGATGCGCGCGATCTTGATCGCGTTCTCGACCGCCTCCGCGCCCGAGTTCAGGAACAGGGTCTTCTTCGGAAAGTCCCCGGGCGCGATCGCGTTCATTCGCTCGGCGAGCCGCACGTAGGACTCGTACGGGGCGACGTGGAAACAGGTATGAGCGAACGCCTCGAGCTGCCGCGCGACCGCCTCGACCACCCGCGGGTGGCGATGCCCGGTGTTCACGACCGCGATCCCGGCCGCGAAATCGATGAACCGCCGGCCGTCGACGTCCCAGAGTTCCGCGTTCTCGGCCTTCGCGACGTAGATCGACTTGCTCGAGACGCCGCTCGGCACCGCCTTCGCCTGCCGTGCCTTCAGTTCCGCGGTCTTCGACATGGACGTTGTCTCCTCGGCGTGGTGTGCTTGGATCGGCGAACGGTATCATTAGCCAGGATGACGGGCAAACTCCGAGATCAGGTCGATGCGGCGCACCCGCCGCGCAGCGGCGTGCGCTCGGTGCCGATCGAGCGCCACACGCCGGACGGCCGCGCCGCGGGCACCGACCGCGTGGCGGTCGAGGCACCGCTCGAAGTGCTGCTGCACCACCCGGCGCTCGGGCAGGAACCGGTGTCGTTCGGCGCGACCATGCGCACTCCCGGCGACGACGAGGCGCTCGCGGCCGGCCTGCTGTTCGGGGAGGGCGTCGTGAACGCGCCCGGCGACCTCGAGGCGATCGAGACGAGCACGCGCCGGCCGAACGTGGTGAACGTGCGGCTCACAACCGCGCTCGCGGTCGATGCGCAGCCGGCCGCGCGCCGCTTCAGCGCCGGCGCCGCGTGCGGGGTCTGCGGAACGACCGGTCTCGACGCCGCGATCGCGCGCGCCGCCGCGAGCCGGATCGCGCCGAGCGCGCCGGTCGCGCTGTCGACCCTGCTCGATCTGCCGCCGCGAATGCGCGCGGCGCAAGCGCGGTTTGGCGACACCGGCGGAATCCATGCGGCGGCGTTGTTCGACTTGGGCGGCGCGCTGCTCGACGTCGCCGAGGACGTCGGCCGGCACAACGCGTTCGACAAGCTGGTCGGACGCGCGTTGCTCGCCGGGCAGCTCCCGTTCACGGACCGGATCGTGCTGCTGAGCGGCCGGGCGAGCTTCGAACTCGTCCAGAAAGCACTGCGGGCGGGGGTATCGGTCCTGGCCGCGATCGGCGCGCCGTCGAGCCTCGCGGTGAACCTGGCCGAGTCGACCGGGCTCACCCTGATCGGGTTCCTGCGCGAGCGGCACTGCAACGTCTACGCGCATCCGGAACGGCTGAGCCCTCCGGCGCCGCCACCGGTCGCGCCGCCGGCCAAGGACTGAATCCGCCGCACGGGACTGAATCCGCCGCGCGCGAGCTGCCGCCCGGCTCACCTCACCGTGTAGCCGCGGGCCTCGAGACAGGCCGAGATCGCCCGCCGATACGCGTTCGCGGCCGCGATCTGGCCGGCGAGCTGCCGATTCGCCGCCTGGGCCTGCGCCTGGGCGTTCGCGTCGGCTGCGGAGCCGATCATCGCCCCCGCGAGTCCGCCGAGCAGCATGCCCGCGCCACCGTCGTCGTCGCCGCCGATCATCGAGCCGACGATCGCGCCGCCGACCGCGCCGGCGACCGTGCCCGCGCCCGGCGCAGGCGCGACGACCACGCGCTCGACCGGCGGGGTATTGGGATTCGTCGGATCGACGCCGGTCTGCTGCACGGCCCAGACGTGACAATCGTAGCGGTCGCGGGCCATCTGGTCGGGACTCTGGCCGCGCGAGGGATACACGAACAAGCGCGGCGGAGGCGGCGGCGCGTAAGCGGCGGGTCGCACGGGTTCCGCGACGCAGCCACTGAGCAACACCGCCGCCATGCCGACGGCAGCCAGTGCCCGGACCCGCCGATCTCGATTACTGCGTCGCATCATCCCGGGTTTCATCTGGCCGCGCCTCCTCGCGCGTTGCTCGATCCCGTCCATCCTCGCCTCGTTGACACCGTCCGCCCTCCAAGGTTCGCCGCGGCGGCCCGCGGAGATAAGTGCGCGACCGGTCCAGACAAGCACGGGTTCGGCCGCTGTGTATCATCATGTCATGAGTTTGAGCGTTTTCGACATTTTCAAGATCGGGATCGGCCCATCGAGTTCGCACACGATGGGACCGATGAACGCGGCCCGTGAATTCGTCGATGCGCTCGCCGCGCGCGGACTCCTCGAGCGGACCGCGCAGGTCTCGGCGCAGCTCTACGGCTCGCTCGCGCTCACCGGGCATGGCCACTGCACCGATCGCGCGGTGTTGCTCGGCCTCGAGGGCGCGCGGCCGGACACGATCGACTCCGGCGTCATCGAGCCGACCCTGCAGCGCATCCGCGCCGAGCGGCGCATCCGGCTCGCCGGCCGCCACGAGATCGCGTTCGACGAACCGCTGAATCTGCTGTTCCATTTCGATCAGGTGCTGCCCGGACACTCGAACGGGATGCGTTTCACCGCGCAGGACGCGGGCGGCGCGATCCTCGCGCGCGAGGAGTACTACAGCATCGGCGGCGGCTTCGTGGTCCAGGCGGGTGCGGCGGCGGCCGCCGGCGAGGCCCGCGCGCGCCCGCCCTACGAGTTCGACTCCGCGACCGAACTGCTCGAGGTCGGCCGCACGAGCGGGCTCGAGATCCACGAGATCATGTTCGCGCGCGAGCGCGCCTGGCGCAGCGCGGCCGAGGTCCGCACGGGGCTGCTGCGGATCTGGCAGGTGATGCAGGACTGCGTGCGCCGCGGTTTCGAGGCGCAGGGGCTCCTGCCGGGCGTGCTCGGCGTGCGCCGCCGCGCGCCGAAGCTCTACCGGCAGCTGATGAGCGGCGATCCCGACAGCCCGATGCACGCGCTCGACTGGGTGAACGTGTACGCGCTCGCGGTCAACGAGGAGAATGCGGCCGGCGGCCAGGTCGTGACCGCGCCGACGAACGGCGCGGCCGGGATCGTGCCCGCGGTGCTGCACTACTATCGCCGCTTCGAGCCGGGCGCCGACGACGAGGGCGTGATCCGCTTCCTGCTGACCGCGGCCGCGATCGGCATGCTCTACAAGAAGAACGCGTCGATCTCGGGAGCCGAAATGGGCTGCCAGGGCGAGGTCGGCGTCGCCTGCTCGATGGCGGCCGGTGGCCTGGTCTCCGCGCTCAACGGCAGCAATCAACAGATCGAGAACGCCGCCGAGATCGGAATGGAGCACAACCTCGGGCTCACTTGCGACCCGGTGGCCGGGCTCGTCCAGATCCCGTGCATCGAGCGCAACGCGATGGGCTCGGTCAAGGCGATCAATGCGGCGCGCCTCGCGCTGCGCGGCGACGGCACGCACAAGGTCTCGCTCGACCAGGTGATCTCGACGATGCGCCAGACCGGCAACGACATGTCGACGATCTACAAGGAGACCTCGCAGGGCGGCCTCGCGGTGAACGTCCCCGAGTGCTGAAGCGCCGGCGTTTAGCCGGTCGCCTGCATCCCCTGCGCGATCCCGCTGATCGTCGCGCGCAGCGCCGCGAACAGCGTCGGATCGCGACGGCCCGACGCGCGCCACCGGCCAAGCAGCTCGATCTGCGCAAGGTGCATCGGGTCGATGTAGGGATTGCGCAGCTGGATCGCCCGTTGCAACGTCGGGTCCCGGTCGAGCAGGCAGGCGTATCCCCGGAATTCCAGCACCCGCGCCTCGGTGCGCGCGTACTCCTCGCGGATCCGCGCCGCGTACGGCGCACCCGCGTCCCCGGCGAGCGCATCGTAACGCGTCGCGATCGCGAGGTCGGTCCGCGCGAGCATCGCTTCGACGTCGCCGACGAGGTGCGAGAAGAACGGCCATCGCGCGAGCATCTCGCGCAGCAGGTCCGCGCCGTGAGCCGCGAGCGCCGCATCGAGCCCGCTGCCGACGCCGAACCACCCCGGCAGCAGGTGCCGGCTCTGCGTCCATGCGAACACCCAGGGAATCGGGCCCACCGCGCCGAGCGGCGAGGCCTCGCCGCGGCTCGCGTCGCGCGCGCCGATCGGCAGTCGGGCGATCACGTCGAGCGGCGTCACGCTGCGAAAGTACTCGGCGAATCCCGGGTCCTCGTGGACCAGCGCGCGATAGTGCGCAAGGCTCCGGTCGGCGAGCGTCTGCATCGCCGCCCAGTAGGCGGGCGGGACCTCGTCGGGCGCGTCGGCGCGCGCGCTCGCGAGCGCGACCGATGCGAACGCCCGTTCCAGCGTGCGCATCGCGACCGGACGCAGGCCGTAGCTGCGATTCACGCTCTCGCCCTGCTCGGTCGAACGCAGCACGCCGCGCACCGCGCCGCGCGGGGCGGCCTCGACCAGGTGCTCGGTGCGCCCGCCGCCGCGCGCCGCGGTGCCGCCACGACCGTGGAAGATCGTGAGCGCGCAGCCCGCGGCGCGGGCCGCGCCGAGCAGCTGGCGCTGTGCGACCTGCAGCGCCCAGCGGGACGCGGCGATCCCGCCCTGCAGGTTCGAGTCCGAATAGCCGATCAGCACGGTCTGGCGGCCGCCGCGCGCGGCGAGATGCGCGCGGTAGACCGGCTCGTCGTGCAGGCCGGCGAGGATCGCGCCCGCCTCGGCGAGCGCGTCCAGCGAGTCGATCGACGGCGCGACGTCGAGCGGACACTGGCCTGTGCGCACGTCGATCATGTCGGCCCAACGGGCGAGCAGCAGCACCGCGAGCACGTCCTGCGGTCCGCGCACGCCGGTCACGAGATAGTGCCCGATCGCCTGCTCGCCGTACTGGTGCCGCGCGCGTGCGATCGCGTCGAACACCGCGAGGGTGCGCCGGCCGAGCGCGTCGAACGGTGCGCGCGGACCCTGGTCGCGCGCGATCAGCTCGCGCAGTGCCGCGAGCCGCTCGGCCGGGGGCAGGGTCGGCCAGTCCGGCCGCGACAAACCTTGCGCGATCACCCGGTCGTGCACGCTCGCGTGCTGCAGCACGTCGAGCGAGGCAAGATGGAACCCGAAGGTCCGCACCCGGCGGATCAATCGCTGCACGAGAAAGAGCCCGGCGTGGCGGCCCCGGTGCCGCGCGAGGCTGTCGGCGGCGAGCGAGACGTCCGCGAACAGCTCGTCCGCCGAGTGATAGCCGTTCGGTCGGGCCTCGTAGGTCGCCTTCAGTCGCTCGCCGACCTGGTTGAAGAACACCCGGTACGGCATCCGGTCACGCCGCGCGGGCGCGAGCACGTGCGCGGCCGGCAGCATCACCGCGTACGCGTCGATCCGGTCCTGCAGGCCCGCACTGATCGTGACCCGGTGCGCGCTCTGGCTCAGGCTCTGCGCGATGTGCCGGCACTCCTCGTAATACGCCGACACCGCGACCCGTCGATGGCGCTGCAAGGTCTCGCGGATCGTCTTGCCGTGCACGTCCGGATTGCGGTCCATGTCGCCGCCGACCCAGGAGCCGAACCGCAGGATGTCCGGCACGTCGATCGACCCCGCCGGCACGCCGTAGGCGCGCGCGAGCGTCTGGGCGATCTCCTCGTAGAACAGCGGCACGATCCGGTAGAGGATGTCGACCAGGTAGAACAACAGGTGCTCGCGCTCCTCGGCGACCGTGAGGCTCTCGCGCGGATGCTCCTCGGTCTGCCAGATCGTCGTGAGCTCCAGGCGCACGCGCGCGTCGAGCCGCTCGAGCTCCTCGGCGTAGGTCGCCGGACTGTGCCGGTCGAGGAGGTACTGCGCGATGCGTTGCTGCTTGCGCAGGATCGTGCGCCGCGTCGACTCGCTCGGATGAGCGGTGAACACCGGTTCGATGCTCATCGTGCCGATCAACCGCAGCACCTGCTCGAGCGACAGCCCGTCCGTGCGCAGCCGCGCGACGCTGTCGGCGATTCCGCCGGGCTGCGGCGCGGAGGCGGCGCTCAGGTAGTCGCGCCGCCGGCGCACCCGGTGCACCTTCTCCGCGGTGTTGACCGCCTGGAACCACAGCGAGAACGCGCGCGTGAGATCGGCCGCCGCATCCGGGGGCCGGCTGGTGACCCGGCGCTCGAGCTCGGCCGCGCCGAGATCGTCGCCGTTGCGCATCCGGATCGCCGCGAGCCGGTCACCCTCGACGCGGTCGAACAGCTCCTCGCCGCCCTGCTCGCGCAGCATCTCGCCGATCGTCACGCCGAGCGCATGCACGTCCTCGCGCAAGGCTTCGTCCTTGACCGGGAACTGGACGCTCAGACGATGCATCGTCAGGGCGCGTTCAGCAGGACCGTCGTGTCGAAGCTCTCGAAGGTGTTCAACACCCGGCGATAGGCGCCTTGGACGAGGCGCTCGGCGTTCTTGTCGGCGCGCGCGCTCAGCAGCATCCGGATCACCACGTCGTCCTGCGGGCGCTGCGGATCCTCGCTGAGCAACTGGTAGGCGTAGCGCACCAGGCGCTGGTCGATCTCGTTCGCGAACTTGTAGCGCGCCGCCTCGGACCCGCCCGCGCCGCCGGTCTTGGCATCCTCGGCGATCTCGAACGCGATGCGCAGGACGAACCGGGCTTTGTCGACCAGCCCCAGGTCGGCAAAGAACTCGATCTCGGATTGGATGTTCATGGTCTGACCAATCGGCACCGATGAATAAGGACGCTGGCGAGCAGCATAGATCGCGCACGGGAGTCTTGTCGAACCGGCAGGAGTCTTGTCTCACCGGGCCAGGCTCGATTGCTGCTTCGCCGCAATCGGCGCCGGTCGATCCCGATCGGGTATGCTGCGCGCATGCCGACCTTCACGACCCGACTGCGACGGGCCCTCGCGCTCGCCGCCTGCTTCGTCACGGTGGCCTCGGCCGCCCCGCTCGCGCGGGGCACGCCCGCGCCCGCGTTCACGTTACCCAACCTCGCCGGCGGCACGGTGTCCTCCGCATCGTTCAAGGGCCACGTGGTGCTCGTGAATTTCTGGGCGACCTGGTGCGGCCCGTGCCGCCAGGAGATGCCGGCGCTCGATCGGCTGGCCCGGCAATACGCGCCCGCCGGGCTCGTGATGGTCGGCATCAGCGTCGATGCCGGGACCGGGCCGGTCAAGGCCCTGCTCGCGCGGTCCCCGGTCCATTACCCAATCCTCCTCGACGCCGATACGCG
Organism: Pseudomonadota bacterium; assembly: GCA_021808035.1. Classification (GTDB taxonomy): domain Bacteria; phylum Pseudomonadota; class Gammaproteobacteria; order Steroidobacterales; family Steroidobacteraceae; genus Bog-1198. The sequence goes on along the minus strand of JAKBCG010000081.1, from coordinate 1,822 downwards.
CGTGAGCACCGCCTATCACGTCGAAGCGATGCCGAGTACGTTCATCATCGACCGTCACGGCGAGATCCGCTACGTGCACCACGGCTACCGGCAGGGCGACGAACGCGCGTACGCGACCTGGATCCGCCGACTGCTGCGCGAATGACCCGCCCGTTCACTGCCGGTAGCGGCGCAACGGCAACTCCACCTCGGCAGCCTCCGCCGTCGACGCGTGCCGCGAAATCGAAGTTTGCGTCCGGAAACCGCAACCGGCGCGCGGGCCTCCGGACCAAAATCTCGAACGGCATGGGCATGAAGGCGAATGGACTCCATCACAGGTAATCGCCAATGAGCAACTCGATGTCTTCTGGCTGGACAGGAATCATCCTTGCCATGGCCCTCCCGCTGACGTTCGAATCGATGGCATGCGCCGCGACCGTCGAACTCAATTGCGGCCAACCGGCAAACCAGCATTTGTCCGTGGATCTGGCCAAAAGCACGCTGCTGTCGCAGACGAAAAATGATCCGAAGGAGTACGGCCCGGGTTCCGGATATCGAGGCGTATGGGAACCGGTCAGCACTTACAGCGCACCCGTAAAGATCACTCCGCGATTGTTCCATTGGGTTGTATATCGAGGGGCCACGCCGTTTTATTACGACCTCGATCGTACGACCGGCATCCTGACCACGCGTTGGCCTGCCGGCCCGTACTGGAATTCGACCCATGTGCTCTGCGCGCCAGGCACCATGTCATTTCCCGCCACCAGATTCTGAGGGGCGCCCGATGATCTGCATTCGATCGGGATACTGATGCACGATGCCTCGTGCTGCGATGCAGAGTTGATCGGATGATTGCACCCTGAAGGTCTCAGACATCATGAAATGCCGTCACTGCGGCACGAACTTTCCGGTGAACATCGCGATCTCCGGCGGCCCCGGAGGACAGGAGGAGCCCGGGACGTTTCTTGTCGTGACCATCGCCCTCGTTCTGGCGACGCTGGTGCTGCTGTACCTGCATGTGCGGTACTGGCCCTGGTTCACGTCGGGGCTGGCCGTGTTTGTCGGCCTGCAGGTGTTCGTGGCCTGGATGGATTGCCGCTGCGCCCGCTGCCCCGAGTGCCAGGCGCCGGCCGTCACCCGACCCTGGTCCTTCTGATGCATCGGATTCGGGTGCTGAAGCAGGTTGGATACCGACTGAACGGAGCATACCGCCATGAAACGTGGCAGGTTCGCGCTTGCATCGATCATCTTCATACTGCTCATCATCGGAATTTCGATCCGGAGGTCGCGGGCTGACACCGATCATGCCTATCACGACGCCGCCCTCGTGTTGCGCGAAGGCCATGATGATTTCAAGCGATTGCGCGGCGCCTACAAATCGTCCGGCAGCAATGACAAGATCAAGCGCTACGACTTTGTTCCGCTCCCGGGGCTTCTGGATCTTGACTGCGGTCAGGGCAAATGCTGGGTCTCGGATCATTTTGCGAACGATGGCCAACCGGAATTCTGGGTCGTACGCCTGAAAGTGGTGCAACCCGCCTGGGCGACACAAAACGACTACCCGGCCTTCCGCGCTGCGGTGATTCGCATCTTTGGGCCACTGATCCCGGGTTACGTCGTCCAGGAGTCCAAGCCCAACTTGCCGGTGGATCCGTTCGATGTGCTTCTGGTCGACCACCAGGCGGGGATCGATGTGGGTGGCTGGTACCAGCAAACGGGTCCGATCGGGTTATCGGTTTTCCACATCGTGACAGCGAAGGCTGCCCATGTTTACGCACGGCCGGAACCACTGGGTCCCGGGCAGCTGCACGCGCTGGGCGCCGCCTTCGCGCGGTTCGCGCTG
>JAKBCG010000080.1 GCA_021808035.1 Pseudomonadota bacterium | reverse complement strand
CGCGCTAAGGGCGCAGGAGAGCGAGGCGCGCGCGCAGGAGAGCGAAGCGCAAGCTCGAGCCGTCAAGGCCGAGGCCGAGGCCAGCCAGGCGCAGGTCCTCGCGACTCAGGCACAGCTCCAGGAAGCACGCACGCGCGAAGCGGCCCTGCTGGAGGCGCTGCGTTCGGTGGGCTCAGCGGCGGGCCCCTAGCGCCGATGTGCGCTCATTCGTGCAAGCGGGTGCCTGCGTGCGTGCGCCGCGGCAGGAGCGCCGGGAAATAGCTGCCGAGGTAGGCGATGCACGCGCGCTTCGCCTCGGCGGTCATCGCGGGCGTGATCACGCCGTCGGCGACGATCGACAGGCTCAGCATCAGGTCGGCGATCTCGAGCGCGCGGAAGAAGACCGCCGGACGCTCCGCGAGCCGCGGCAACTCGAAGCGTGCATCGACCTGCGACTCGAACACCTGGGCGAGCACCCGATCGCGTTCGCGGTCGCGGAATTTCAGCTGCGGCGGCGTCTGCGGGCCGATCAGCAGGCGCGCGGCCGCGGGGTGTGCGTTGAAATACCCGACGCCGCGGTCGATCAACTCCTCGATCACCTGCGCCCAGCGGCGCGGGCGCCGTCGCAGCGGCGCCGAGTGCCGCTCGAGCAGCTGCGCCGCGACCCGCGCGGCGAGCGCCTCGTAGACCTCGCGAATGTCGTCGTAGTAATGATACGCGGACCCGACCGGGACGCCGGCGCGCGTGGCGACGTCGACCAGGCTCACCGCACCGAGGTCGCGCTCCGCGAGCAGGCTCCACGCCGCATCGAGCAGCCGCTCGCGGCGGGCGAGCCCGCGGGCGCGCGGCGACTTGCGGCGGGTCGCGAGGAACGGCGAGCGCGCGGGGGGCGCGGGTCGGGGCATCGAACTCCTTGACGCAGGATGACCAGATCATATACTCGAATTAGTTCGAGTCTATCACGCACGGCGGCCGGCGAGGCCGCGAGGAAGCCCGCGATGACCGTCGTCGAAACCGGATCCCCCGCCGAAGAGAACTATTTCTGGCACCCGATGCTGCATCCGGCCGAGATGCGCCGGCGCAAACCGATCCGCATCGTCCGCGGCGACGGTTGCCACGTGATCGACGAGGAAGGGCACCGCCTGGTGGACGGGGTCGCGGGTCTTTGGAACGTGAACGTCGGCCACAACCGCCGCGAGGTGAAGGACGCGATCGTCGCGCAACTCGAGGAACTCGAGTACTTCCAGCTCTTCGACGGGATCAGCCATCCGCGCGCCGAGGAGCTCTCGCGGGTGCTGCACGACATGATGGCGCCCGAGGGGATCGTGCGGTTCGTGTACAACTCCGGCGGGTCCGATGCGATCGAGACCGCGCTGAAGCTCGCGCGGCAGTACTGGAAGCTCGTCGGGCAGGCCGACCGGGTGAAGTTCATCAGCCTGAAGCAGGGCTACCACGGCACGCACTTCGGCGGCGCGTCGGTGAACGGCAACACGGTGTTTCGGCGCAACTACGAGCCGCTCCTGCCGGGCTGCTTCCACGTCGAGACGCCGTGGACCTACCGTAACCCCTTCACCGAAGATCCGGACAAACTCGGCAAGATCTGCGCCGAGCTCCTCGAGCGCGAGATCGTGTTCCAGGGTTCGGACACGGTCGCCGCGTTCATCGCCGAACCGATCCAGGGCGCGGGCGGCGTGATCGTGCCGCCGGCGAACTACTGGCCGCTGGTGCGCGAGGTTTGCGACCGTCACGGGGTGCTGTTGATCGCCGACGAGGTCGTGACCGGCTTCGGCCGCAGCGGCTCGATGTTCGGCTGCCGCGGCTGGGGCGTGAAGCCCGACATCGCGTGCCTCGCGAAGGGCATCTCCTCGGGCTACGTGCCGCTCGGTGCGACCGGGGTGAACGAGCGGGTCGCCGCCGCGTTCTACGACAATCAGAACTTCACCGGCGCGATGATGCACGGCTATACCTACGCGGGCCATCCGGTCGCGTGCGCCGCCGCGCTCGCGAGCCTGAAGATCGTGCGCGACGAGGACCTGCCGGGCAACGCGGCCCGGCAGGGCGCGTACCTGCTACAGCGGGTGAAGCCGCTCGAGCGGTTCGCCGCGGTCGGCGAGGTGCGCGGCAAGGGCTTGATGGTTGCGTTGGATCTCGTGAAGGACAAGCAGACCCGCGAGCCGATCGATCCCATGGCGGGCTACGCGGACCGCGTCGCCGCGGCGGCGCGCGCCGCCGGCGCGCTGGTGCGCCCGGTCGGCACCAAGATCATCCTGTCGCCGCCGCTGGTGATCCAACGCGCCGAGATCGACGTGCTCGCGGACGCGCTGCACCGCGCGTTCGAGCGCACCGTTTGAGCGGGGCGGCGCGCCCGGCCCCGGAGGCGGCGCCGGGCGCGAACCGGCTGCGCCGGGATGCGGTCGGGGTCGCCGCGGTCACGTTCTTCGTCGTGTCCGCGGCCGGTCCTCTGGTCGCGATCGCCGGCGGATTCCCGATCGGGATGATGTTCGGCGACGGCGCGGGGATGCCGGCGGCGCTCGTCGCGTGCGTCGCGGTGTTGCTGCTGTTCGCCGCAGGCTACACCGCGATGGCGCGTCACGTCGTGACCGCCGGCGGCTTCTACGCGTTCGCGGCGCGCGGACTCGGCGGGATCGCGGGCGGCGCGGCCGCGCTGATCGCGGTGGTCGCGTACAACGCGATGCAGATCGGGATCTACGGGATGTTCGGCACCGCGGCGCGTGCGCTCGCGCTCCAGACCCTGCATCTCGATTGGCCATGGTACGACTACTCGTTCGCGGCGCTCGCGACGGTCGCGATCCTCGGTTACCGCCAGGTGGATCTGTCCGCAAAGATCCTGTCGGTGCTCGTGACCGGCGAGTACGTCGCGATGCTGATCCTCGACGTCGCGATCCTGCGCGCGGGCGGCGCGCAGGGGATCACGTTGACCTCGTTCACCCCCGCCGAGGCGCTGAGCGGCTCGCCCGCGATCGCGATCCTGTTCTGCTTCGCCGGCTTCATGGGGTTCGAGGCGACGACGATCTACGGCGAGGAGGCCCGCGATCCCGAGCGCACGATCCCGCGGGCGACCTACCTGTCGGTGCTGCTGATCGGCGGATTCTACGCGTTCTCGCTGTGGTGCCTGGTGAACGGCGCCGGCGCGACCGGTCTGGTCGCGCACCTGAAGGGGCTCGCCGATCCGACGCGCTTCGTGTTCGACCTGGCGGTCCGCTACGTCGGTCCGTGGCTGTCGACGACGATGAGCGTGCTGTTCGTGACCAGCGTGTTCGCGGGATTGCTCGCGTTCCACAACGCCGCCGCGCGCTACTTCTACGCGCTCGGGCGCGACGGTCTGCTGCCGCACAGCCTTGGGCGGACCCACGCGCGGCACGCGAGTCCGCATACCGGTTCGCTGACCCAGACGGTGCTCGCGGCGGCGGTGCTCGCGGTGTTCGCACTGCTCCGGCTCGACCCGGTGCTGACGCTGTTCTCGTGGCTCACGAACGTCGGCACGCTCGGCGTGATCGCGCTGATGGCGCTCTCCTCGGCCGCGGTGCCGGTGTTCTTCGCCCGTCACCACGACGGCGCGGGCGGCGCGTTCAGGACCCGGATCGCGCCGATCGTCGCGAGCCTCGCGCTCGGCGTCGTGCTCGTGCTTGCGGTGATCCACTTCGACGTGCTGACCGGCTCGTTCGGGATGCTGCGGATCGTGCTGCCCGCGCTCGTGTTCGTCGCCGGCGCGCTCGGGGCGCTGCGGGCCTGGCGGATCCGCCGAACCGATCCGTCCGGCTACGCCCGGCTGGGGTTCGGCCGGGAGTAGGCGATCGCGGCCGGCCGCGGACGACCTGCGACGGGGCGGGCGCGATCCGGTTGCGATTATTATCGTAACTAGTTACAATAAATTTATGGTGAAGCACAGGTCCAACCGGCGCGGACGACCTGCGACGGGGCGGGCGGTCAGTGACGCGGAGCGCATGCGGCAGTTACGCGCTCGCCGCAAGGCGCAAGGACTGAAACAGGTGTTGCGCTGGGTCGAGGCGGAGTCCGCCGCGATCCCGCCGTATTCATCGCACCGACTCCAAGAGGCGCGCAGCCTCGTGATGCACGTGCTGATCGCCGAGAAGATGCTGCGTGACCCGGCGCTGGTCGAGCACGCGCGCCGCAACCTCCGTCGCTGGAAGACTCGCGATGCCGGTGATCTGCCGGAGGGGCTGCGTCAATGGGAGCGGATCCTCGAGCGGCCGACGACCGAAATCGCCTCGATCATGACCGAGCCGAGCGAGCGTGCGGCCGAGTTGCGGCAGTCCTCGCCGTTTGCCGGTCTGTTATCGACCGAGCAGCGCCGACGCATCCGTGAAGCGCTCCGACCTTGAGCACGTCATCCGCGCGGCCGGCGCGATCGCCGACGATCGCGAGATCGTCGTCATCGGCAGCCAATCCGTTCTGGGATCGTTCCCGGAGGCATCGGGATTGCTCGTTCGGTCGATCGAGGCGGACGTCTATCCCCGGAATCATCCGGAACGGACCGATCTCGTCGACGGTGCCATCGGCGAGGGATCGGCATTTCACGAACTGTTCGGCTATTACGCTCAAGGCGTCGACGCGCAAGCCGCAACCCTGCCCGCGGGTTGGCGCGATCGCTTGATCCCGGTGAACAACGCCAACACCAACGGTATCACCGGCCTTTGTCTCGAGATCCACGATCTCGCGATTTCCAAGTATGTCGCGGGCCGCGAGAAAGACCGCGAATTCACCCGCGAACTCGCCAAGCGCCGGCTGACGAGCGCGCCGACGTTGCTGAAGCGACTCGAGCGCACGGGACTCTCCAAAGAGTTGCATGCGGTCGTGAAGGCGCGCATCAAGCGGGACTTCGCGCCTTGAGCGTGGCGCGGCTTTTCTGAATCCTATATAGTGGGTATGATACCTACCGATGACTAGCGCCCAGGTGATCAGGCGTTTAGAGGCGGACGGCTGGAGGCTTGCCCGGATCAGATGAAGTTCGCTTTGGCATTACACGAGGAATCCGGGAAGTACGGCGTCACCGTGCTCGATCTCCCGGGTTGTTTTTCGGTCGGCGAGTCGGCCGAGGAAGCACTGGTGGCCGCCGCCGAAGCAATCGACGGCCACGTCGAATTATTGGCCGAGGAGGGCGCGCCGATACCGCAGGTTCGTCCCGTCGATGCGCACCTTCACAGCCCGCAGCTCGAAGGCGGACTGTTGGCGGTGATCGACGTGCCGGTCGAGCGATATTTCGGCCCGGCGGAGAAGATCAACATCACCGTTCCGGCGCTCACGCTCAAGCGAATCGACGAGTACGCGAGCCGGCACGGCGAGTCGCGCTCGGCCTTTCTGGTCAAGGCGGCGGAAGAGATCATGCGGCGCGCCGGCTAGTCGCAACCGACCTGCCGCGCGGCTCAACCGCGCCGCACGGTCCAGCCGATCACGACCGGCATCGCCACCAGCACCAGCGGCAGCTGCACGACGATGCCGGCGATGATCGCGATGGCCAACGGCTGCAGCATCTGATCGCCCGAGCCGCTGATCGCCGCACCCAACGGGATCAGCGCGAGGATCATCGCGAGCGTCGACATCACGATCGGACGCAGGCGGTTGCGCGCCGCGAGCCGCAGCGCCTCGCGCGGCGGCATCTCCTGCTCGAGCGCCTGGTACTCGGAGGCGTAGAAGATCGCCATCTCGGTCGCGATGCCGACGATCATCACCATGCCCATCATCGCGGTGATGTTGAACTCGGTGCCGGTCGCCCACAGACCGATGAACACGGCGCCGCTCGAGATCATCGCGCTCGCGAGGATGATCAGCGGCAACCACAGCCGTCCGTACAGGAACAGCATCAGGATGAACTCGGCGATCGCGGCCGCGGCGAACACCTTGATCATGCCCTTCACCGCCATCTGCTGCTGCTTGTAGGCGCCACCGATGGTGTAGTACACCCCGGCCGGCAGCACGCCGGGCACGGCCAGCGCCCGTTTGACGCTGGCGATCGTCGAGCCGAGATCGTGCCCGCCGCCGATCTCCGCCGTCACGGCGACGACCTGGGCGAGATTGTCGCGGGTGATCTCCGGCTGGCCGCTCACGAAGTCCGTCGTCGCGATCGTGCCGAGCGGGAACAGGTGTCCGTCGGGCGCCCGGATCGGGAGTTCGGCGAGTTGCTGGCGGTAGATCCTGCCGCGCGGCGACCCGAGCCAGACCCGCACCCCGACGTCCTGGACCTGCCCGAGATAGCGAGTGACGACCGCGCCGTGCAGGTAGTGATACAGCTGGCCCTCGACCTCCATCACGGTCATGCCCTGCGCCGCCGCGGCCGCGGCGTTCACGTGCACCTCGAGCGCGTCACCGGCCGGCACCACGCCGTTGTTGATCGACGCCGGTTGCACACCGGGCACTTTCGCGATCGCGTCGGCGACCTTTGGTGCAACCGCATCGAGCACGTCCGGATCCTTCGCGGTGAGCTCGATCACGACCGGTTGGCGGCGACCGACCATGTCGCCGATCATGTCGTCGAGCAGCTCGTGGGTGTCGAACTGGATCCCGGGCACCTCGGCGGTGATCTCGGTGTTCAGCGCGTCCATCACCTTCCAGATCGGCGGTCGGGTCGCGGCCGGCTTCAGGCGCACGAAGAAGTCACCTTGGTAGGATTCGGTCAAATCGCCGCCGAGGCCGGCGCCGGTGCGCCTGGAGTACGTGTAGACGTAGGGGTTCTTGTGCAGGATCGCCTCGACCTCGGCGATCTCCCGGTTCGTCTCCGCGAGCGAGGTCCCGGGCGCGGTCTGATAGTCCAGCACGAACCCGCCTTCGTCCATGCGTGGCAGGAACCCGGTGCCGACGTGCCGGTAGGCGAGGTAACCGCCGCCGATCAGCACCGCGAGCGCGACGCCGATCCACACCGGCCGCGCGAACAAGGTCTCGAGCGCGCGCGCCTGGATCCGCGTCATCCAGTTGTCGCGCCCGTGCGCCGGATCCTTCCAGGTCCGAAAGTCGATGAGCCCGCGCGCGAGCAGCGGCACGACGAGCGCGGTGAGCGCGTAGGAGATCAGCAGCGCCGAGGCCATCGTGAGCGACAGGAACTTGAAGAACGCGCCGGTGATGCCGGAGAGGAACGCGAGCGGGATGAAGATGATGATCGTCGCGAGGCTCGAGCCGAGCAACGGGGCGAGGAACTCGCGCGCCGCGGGCAGCACCGCCGCGTTCGCGTCCGCGAGCGCGGGCGCGCCGGCCCGCCGCGCGATGTGCTCGATCATCACGATCGCATCGTCGATCAGCAGGCCGATCGCCGCGGCGATGCCGCCGAGGGTCATGATGTTGAACGTCATGCCGAGCGCATAAAGCAGCAGCACCGTGATCAGCACCGACAGCGGCACGATCGTGATCGCGACCGTCGCGACCCGCCAGTTGCGCAGGAACGCGAACACGACCATCGCGGCGAGCGCGAGGCCGACGAGGATCGCCTCTTCGACCGCGCCGATCGAGGAGCGCACCAGCTCGGTCTGGTCGTACCACTTGTAGAGCTCGATCGACTTCGGCTGCGTGCGCATGAAGCCGTCGAGCTTCGCCTGCACGAGCTTCGCGAGGTTCAAGGAATCCGCGGTGTCCTGCTGATACACGTCGAATGTGACCGCGGGCTTGCCGTTGTCGTCGACCAGCAGCCACTGCGGGACCGAGCCGAGGCGGACATCCGCGACGTCGCCGAGGCGCACGATCCCGCCGTGCGCGGTCCGCAGGGTCACGTCGCGGACCGAGCGGACCGAGGTGAACGCGTTGTTGTCGATCGCGAGGTACAGGAGGTCGTTGTCCTCGAGCCGGCCGACCGCGCTGATCGTGTTCGACGCGGCGATCGCCTGCGAGACTTCATCGAGCGACAGCCCGACCGCGGCGAGCTTCATCGGGTCGACCGTGACCTCGACCTCGGGGGTCTGGCCGCCGGTCACACCGACGCGGCGGATCCCCGGGATCCCGGTCAGCAGCGGGCCGATCTGATATTTCGCGAGCCGGCGCAGATCCGCGGGCGAGACCGTGTTCGAGAGCAACGCGTACGAGACGAACGGCATGATCACGTTCGGACTCATCTGGATCGCGTCGTAGGTCGTCCCCGCGGGCAGGTTCGGCAGCGCCTGCGCGAAGCCGGTCGAGATCCGCAGCAGCGCCTGGTTCATGTCCGAGCCCCAGGGAAAGTCGACGAAGATCTCGGCCGAGCCGCGCGTGGTCGTCGACACGACGTCGACCGCGCCCGGGACCGCCCGGGCCGCTTCTTCCAGCGGCTGGGTGACGTCGACGAGCATCTGCTTCGCCGGCATGCTGCCCGCGCTCACCTCGATCCGGATCCGCGGGAAGCTGGTCACGGGGAACAGCCCGACCGGCAGCCCGATCGCGGCGAAGATCCCGCCCACCGCGAGCGCGAACGCGACGCACAGGAACGCGACGCGATTGTTCTCGAGGGTCCGGACGAAACTCATCGGCCGCCCTGGCCGGCCGGATTCGCGTAACGCACCTTCATGCCGTCCTGCAGCTGATACGCGCCTTCCAGCACGATCGGCGCGCGCGGGTCGAGGGCTCCGGCGACGACGTCGCGATCGCCGCCGGCGACCGCGACGTGCACCGGGACCGTCTTGGCGACCCCGCCCTCGACCTGCACGACGTAGGTCGCGCCGCTCTCGTTGACCAGCACCGCGGCGTGCGGGACCACGAAACCGGTCAGTCGCGCAACCGTGATCGTCGCCTCCGCCGCTTCGCCGGGAAGCATGCTCCCCGGGGGCAGCGTCACGTCGATCGGCACCAATCCGCTCGCCGGATCCGCGGCGGCGCCGCGCAGCGTGACGCGCGCCGCGATCGTGCCGCTCGCGCCGACCGGCGCAACCGACACCGGATCGCCGGCCGTCACTTCGAGGGCCTGCGCGGGCACCGCGTCGACGACGAGCACGCTCGACCCCGCACGGGCGAGCTCGACCAGCGGTGTCCCTTCGGTGACGATCGCCTGCGGTATCGCGCTCACCGTGGTGACGACCGCGGCGGCCGGCGCGCGCAGCGTCGTCGGGCCGCCCGCGCCCTGTGCCCGCAGCGCGGCGAGCGTCGCGCGCGCATCGCCCTCGCTCTTTTCAGCGGCGGCGACCTGCGTTTCGGTCGCGAGGCGCGCGGCGAACAGCTGCCGCGTGCGCACGAGCGCATC
>JAKBCG010000079.1 GCA_021808035.1 Pseudomonadota bacterium | reverse complement strand
CCGCTGTAGTGCACGAGGGTTCACGCCGCCGGGAAGCCGAGCGCGACGACGCGGTCGCGGACGTATTCCGACACGCACAGGAACCGGGCGCCTCGCCGTGCGAGCTCGTGGCGATGCCATGCATAGTTCCACCAGGCGGGCTTCCCGGACCGCAGCAGCGCCGCGGTCGTGATCGTCGCATCGTACCCGTGGAACGTCGTGACCAGCGGCACGCGCAGTCGACCCGCGAGCGCGAGCGCATACACCGCATCCGCGCCGAAGTGCGCGTGAATCAGCCCGGGGCGGCGCTCGCCGAGCACTCGAAGATACGCACGCGGGTCGCGGCTCGCGGCCTGCCACAGGCGCGCACGCAGGCGGCGCTGATCCGGCAGATCGCAGAGGACCACGCTGTCGGCACCGGCCGGTGCGGCGCCGAGACGCTCGCGGCCCACGTAGAGGATGCCGAAGCGCCGGATCGGTTGCGCCTGATCCGCGATGAACGGCTCCGAGCGCTTGAACAGCTGGTGACGGAATATCGCGACGCTGCGCAAGTCGGCCACCCGGTTCACCGCGCGGGCGGGGAACGCTTGAACGACATGCCGATGCCTCCGCCGGGGTACCAATGCTTCGCCGGCTTCTCCTGAAAGAACAGGAAATGCCGGCCGGTCGCGAGCGAGAACTGCAGCAGCCGGTCGGTGCAGTGGGCATTGTCGCCCAGGATGATCGCGCGGTCGGAGAGCTTGTCGCCGATCGTCAGGTACTCCTGGTATTCGTAATCCGCCGAGTGATCACTGTCGTTGATGAACAGGTCGACTTCGCCCTGCAGTGCGGACAGGGACCGGATCGAATCACCGTACAGGATCCGGCCGAACTCGGCATATTCGCCGCGCAGCAGATAGCCGGCGGCCGGGTCGATGTCGGTTCCGTAATAACGGCCGCTGAATCCCTCGGCGGCGTTCTTCTGCAACGCGGCGGTCAAGAGGCACGCCCCGAGCCCCTTGTCGACGCCGGTCTCGACGATGATGCGCGGCTTCACCGCTCTCGCAAACGCGTACCAGCCGATTCTCCGGCCGAATCGCACCACCGGGTCCGCCATGAAGCCCCGGTCGCTCCCGGCCGTCGCGGTCGCGACGTGCCGTTTCAATGCCTCGTTCGCCTCGATCTCCCGGACGTATCGCTCGATCGCCGACGGCTCGACCGCGACGACGTCGGCGATCATCGCGATCAGATAACGCCGGTTCGTCTCGTCGAGGTCGTAGGTAAAATTCGAGATCTCCCGGGACTCGAACAGCCATCGGAACGCGGTGACCACCGGCGTGCGCAGGTAACCGAAGGCGATCTTCGCCCTGAAGGTCAACAGGATCATGCGGCCCAGGACGGGCGTTCTGGCGAGACGCCGTTTTAAGCGGGCGTCCACAGTGCACGCGCCGGGGTTTCGACCGCCAGGGGCGCCGCGACGGGTCGGCGATGAAGGTAGGCCAGCGCAAGCAGCGTCGCGAGCAACGGCGACATGTGGATGTCGCCGATCAAGCCGAAATTGGACCCCATCCCGCGCACGAAAGCCCAGGTGAACGCCCCGGTCATCGCGAGACTCAGGCCGAACGCCGAGGCGTTGCGGTCGCGCGTCTGGCGCCAGCCGATCCGCAGGACCTGGTAGATGAATCCGACCCCGAGGACGGCCGCGAGCAACCCGCCCTGCGACCACAGATAGATCACCGTATTCTCGGCCGGCAGGTCCCGTGCGATTCCGACCTTGCGAGCGTAGCGTGGAAAGTCCTCCTGCCAGCCGCCGAACCCCTGGCCCTTGAGCGGATGCTGGACGAACGCCTGCGCGCCGTATTCCCAGATCTTCTCACGGGCGGACAGCGTGAGGTTGGATCGTTCGAGAAAACTGCTGAGTGCACGGTATTCGCCCCGCTCGGTCGCGAGGATCGCCTTCGGGCCGAGCCATCCGAGCAGTCCGACGACCACGATCGCACCCATCACCATGCGCAACCGGTTGCGCCAGCCGCGGTAGCGCAGCGAGATCAGGTGCAGCATCAGGATCGGCACCGCGGCGGCGAGGATCAATCCCCCCTTCGACCCGGTGAATGCGACCGCGCCGAGCAGGATCGCGCCGTTGACGCCCAGCCATTTGCGGCGGAGGTGCAACGCCAGGCCGAGCGCGGTGCACGCCGCAACCCCCAAGAAAGTCGCGGCGACGTTCGCGTTGACGAACAGGCCGCCGGACTTCGCGGGGTCCATCACGCCGTTGAAGTTGCCGGTGAACAGCTTGTCGATGAGGTTCGGGCTGACCATCCATCTCGCGATCGGCGACAGGAGGAAAGCGAATCGCAGGCCGAGCGACACGCGCCCGATGAACACGAGGCCCGCCTCGATCAACGCCATCGAGATCGTGACCGTCAACAGCCACAGGATGAGCCGTTCGTCGCGCCGCCCTTCGGTCACCACCGCCGCGAAGATCACCAGGAATTGCACGAAGTAGCCGATCGGCTCCAATCCGAGCTTGCGGCTCGGCGACCACAGCAGGCTGACGGCGTACAGCAAGACGATGCCGAGCAGATAGGCCGTGGGCTTCCAGGTCACCACGGTGCGGATCTCCCGGATCAACTCCGGCCACAGCATGAAGCCGCCCCAGAACGCGATCGGGATCGGCACTCCGGCGACTTGGATTCCGGGAACGAACATCTGGAACACGCACAGCGGAATCGCGAGGAACAACCGCCAGCGGCGTTTCAACGCGAGCGGCGCGCTCGCCAGCAACACCACCGCCACGAGCACCTTGAGTGTGATCACCAGGCCGCTCATGTTCAGCGCTCCAGAGGATGCTTCACCACGGGCATGTCCTTCGAACCGGCACTAGCGGTCGTAGCGGTAGTTCGCGTAGCCGTAATTGCCGTAGCCGACGGTTCCCAGCCGGTGGCCGACCTGGTTCATCAGGATGCCGCGCGGCCGGATGCCGGCATTGACCAGTCGCTTGACCGCTTCCTCGATCTCCCTCATCGGGTGCTCGGCGGACTTGAGCACCAGCAGCGTCGTGCCGGCCAGCTTGCCGATGATCGCGGCATCGGCCACCGCGAGCACCGGCGGGCTGTCGAGCAGCACGAAGTCGTGGCTCGCCGAGAGCTCGCCGACGAGCCGGGTGAAACGCTCGTGCATCAAGAGCTCGGCCGGGTTCGGCGGGGCATGGCCGCGGGCGATGAAATCGAGGCCGGGGACGCCGGTCGGTTGCAGCAGCTCCTGCAGGGTCGCGTCGCCCGCGATGTAGTCGCTGACGCCGGGTTCGGAACGCCGGTCGAAGTACTGCTGCAGGTAGCCCTTGCGCAGATCGACGTCGACCACCGCGACCCGCTTGCCGGACTGCGCCAGCACCGCGCCGAAATTGGCGGAGACGAACGACTTGCCGATGCCCGGCGCCGGGCCGGTCAGCAGGATCACGTTGTTGGCGGCGTCCATCATCGCGAAGTGCAGCGAGGTGCGCAGGCTCCGCAACGCCTCCACACCCGGATTCTGCGAATACAGCAGCGCGAGCACGTGTGAGCCATGTTCGCCGCGCGCAACCGCGCGCGCGATCTGGCGTTGCTCGGCGATGAAGGGGATCGAGACGAGCACCGACAGGCCCAGTTCGCGCTCGATCTCGCCGGGGTCGTCGACCCCGCGCAGCAGCGCCCGCTGGATCACCACGTACACCGCGCCGAGGAACAGGCCCAGCAGAAGCGCGATCGCGAGCACCAGCAGTGTCTTCGGCGCGGCCCGCTTGAGCGGCGTCAATGCGTAGTCGACGATGCGCACGCCGCCGACCGTGCCCGCCTTGGCCACCTGGAACTGCTCGACCGCGGTGACCATCGCGGTGTAGAGCTGGGTACTCACCTCGACGTTGCGCATCAAGCTGAGCACGTTCTGCTGCAGGTCAGGGAGGCGGTCGATCTTGCGCCCCAGGGCCTGCTCCTCCTGCGCGACGAGCGCGATCTGCCGGTCGATCGCCTGGACCACCGGATGCCCCGGCGCGTAGAGGCGCCGCGCCTGGTCGCGCTGCTGGACCAGCTGCAGCCGGACGGTCTCGAGTGCGACGTTCTGCTTGAGCAGCAGCTCGGTCTCGGTCGGTACCGCGGGGGCGCCATGCGTCTGCTGGTAACGCGCAAGGTCCGCCTGTGCGGCATCCATCTTGGCCTTGAACGCCGGCAGCTGCGCTTGCAGATAGGTGATCGACTGTTGCGCCTCGAGCGAGCGGCGCTGCAGGTCCTGGCGCAGGTACGCGTTCTCGAGGCTGTCGAGGATGCGCGTGATCCGATCCTTGTCGTGGCCGGAATAGGTGATCTGGATCACGCCGGAGGACGACGTCAGGCTCACGTTGCCGAGCTGCTTGACGCCGAGCTTGTCCGCGAACTGTGCGAGCACCGTTTGCCGCGCCCGGCGGGTCACCCGGAAACGCTCACCGGGCCGGGCGATCAATGCGCGCACCTCGAGATGCACCGGGCCGTAAGCGGTCTGAGCCTGCTCGGCCTGGCCGACCCGGCCGGTGATCACCGTGTCGCCATCCGGGTCCTGCAACCGATAGCCGCCGCCGGCGGTCGCGGTCAAGATGAACGGATGGTCGTACCAATGCTCGGGCGCGTCGAACCGCGCGACGGCGATCCGCTCGCCGCCCCAGGCGAAGCCGCCGAGCAACGGCGGTGCGCCGACCGGCGCCCGGGCATGCCGGTTCCAACGGGCGACCGCGCGGCCGATGATCGGGAAATACCGCGGCTCGGCCTGCACCAGCAGGTGCATCCGATCGATCACCTGGTCGAGCACCAGCCGGCTTTGGATGATCTGGATCTCCGCCTCGGCCTGGACCGGCGAACCGAACAGCAACGAGCCGAGGTTGCCCATCGAGGAGCTCATCGGATTGCCCTGCATGGCGGCCGCGCCTTGATTCTGCTCGACCTGGACGATGCCATCGACCTCGTAGATCGGGCGCGCGACGATCAGATAGAACACGCCAAGCGCGAGCACCGCCGCGGTGATCACCGCCACGGTCCAGCGGCCGGAATAGAGAAGCTGCAGGATCTCGCGAAAGCTGATCTCGTCGTCGTCGCCCCGCGACCGGGCGCCGGGCGCCGGCGCGGCCTGCGCCGCCGGCGGCGGCGTTTGCAGCTTGGGCGGCTCGTTCATCTCTGGCTCGACGGACATTGCGTCAGAATCCCACCGTCTGCTTCAGCTCGAACACCGCGGTGATGGTCGGCAGCAACTGGTTGATCACCGCGTTGTATTGCGCGAACTCGGTCGCCTGCACGTACACGACGTCGCGCGGCCGCAGCGGGAACTCGCCGGCCAGCAGCACGCCCTGCGGCGTGCTCATGTCGATCCGGTAGACGTCGGCCGCGGTACCGGGCTTCGCCCGCGCCGGCAACCGGAACACCAGCACGCCGGAACCGCTCGCACGGGTGTTGTCCAGCCCGCCGGCGTCGGTCAACGCCTGGATCAGCGTCATCGAATCCTGGGTCATCGCGAGAGGACGCTGTTGCGTGACCGCGCCGAGCATGAACACCTGGTCGGCGGATTGGTCGGGTACGTGGATGATGTCGCCGGGCTCGAGCTCCGGGTTCGGCACCACGCGGCTGCCGGAGAGCAGATCGGCCAGATCGATCTCGTAGCGCACGCCGTGACGCACCAGGATCGCGCGCCGCCGGCTCGCGCCGGGTGCCAGCCCGCCGGCGGCATCGATCGCCTGCAGGATGCCCTCCGGAATGTTGCCGAGCGTGATCGTGCCGGGCTTGGCGACTTCACCGGTGATCTCGACGCGCTGCGACTCGTAGAGCAGCACGCGCACGCCCACCTGGGGCTTCTCGATCACGCTGGTCAGGTGCTCCGTCAGGTACTCGCGCAGCTGCTCGACCGTCATCCCGGCCACCTTGAACGTGCCGAGGAACGGGTAATAGATGGTCCCGTTGGACGCGACCAATTGGCCGTTGAAGGCTTGGCTCTGGCTGAGCGCGGCGGCCGGCGCGTTGAGCTCGGGATGATCCCAGACGATGATGTTGAGCACGTCGCCGGGGCCGATGTGGTAGTCCGGTGCCACCATCGACGGCAGCAACGGTTTCAGCGGCGGCGCCCCCGCGGGCGGACTGTCCGCCGGATTCGGATGGGTCAGCAAGGACGCGACGACCTGCGGCGTGATCGGAATCACCCGGTAACGCAGTCGCTGGTTCGCTTCCGTCGCCGATTTCGATCCGCGCACGAAGTACGGATGCGACCCGGCAAGCCCCGGGTGCACGTTCATCCCCGGAATCAACCAGGTGCAGCCGCTCGCGCCGGCGAGCAGGATCGGCAGCAGCGCCGCGCGCGCGATCCGCCAGCCTCGCGTGCACACCCCGGCGCCGACCTGAGATTCCCGACGGTCACCCGAATCGACGGTTCCAACCCTTCGCGCTATCGCTCGCAATGACCGACTCCATTCACGCAGTTCCGCCAGGAAGCGTGCAGTCTACCCGAACCGTTCGCGGCGCGGCATCCGCGTTTCCAGGACCGCAGTGTTAAGATTCGCGAAGCCTCCTCGCGGAATGCTCGATGTTCGACTCGATTCTCGTCGTCTGCACCGGCAATATCTGTCGCAGTCCAATGGCCGAGGCCGTGCTGAAGGACCGCTTGGGCTCGTCCCGAAAACGGGTCGAGTCCGCCGGCACCGCCGCGCTCGTCGGTTACCCCGCGGACCCGCTCGCGCAGGCGGTGATGCAGGACCACGGCCAGGACATCGCCGAGCACCGGGGCCGGCAGGTGAACGCGTTGCTCCTGTCGGCCGCGGACCTGGTGTTCGCGCTCGACGAAAGTCACCGGCGCTGGATGGTCGAACAGTTCCCGCAGTTTCGCGGCCGCGTGTTCAAGCTCGGCAAATGGCGCGGCGACCGCGACGTCGCGGACCCGTATCGTCTGCCGCGCGAGGCGTTCGATCGCGCCTACCTCGAGATCGTCGAGTGCGTGGACGACTGGGTGCCGCATCTGCTCGCTTGATGCAACGACTCGAACAGGGCGAGGTATTGCTCGATGAAGGCATCCGCACGATGGCTTCTGGGCAGATCGCCATCGTTACTCCGCGGAATTGCCAGTGCGCGCTCCAACGCCGCCGCGACCCCGGCCGGTTCGCCCGGCTCGACGAGCAACAACCGGTCGCTCGGGGGCGTGTCGCGGTAGAGATGCCGGGACACGACCGCCGGCAGGCCGACCGCCAGCGCTTCGAGAACGTTCAGCGGCTCTCCTTCGATGCGTGTCGTCGTGAATAGCATGGCATCGGCGGCATTCAGCCACGCCGGCATCGCCTCTCGTGACACGCCACCGGAAAAATGCACGAGATCGGCGATTCCAAGCGAGAGCGCCAGCCTCCTTAATGCCCGCCACTGCGGGCCCTGGCCGACGATCAGATAACGCACGTCGCGGCGGCTTTGCGCCAGGAGCGCGAAGGCGTCGAGGCCCAAGGCAATGCCCTTCTGCCGCACCAGCCGGCTGGCGCAGATCACGACCTTGAGGTCCTCGCTCCAGCCGATCGCCGCACGGACCGCCCGACCGGCGTCGCGATCGGGCCGGAAGTGGCGGGTATCGATGCCATTGCGGATCACGTGCACGCGGCTTGGCGCCACGACACCGCGCGTGGGCCAGGCCGCCAGATCCCGCGCGACCGGGCCGCCGACCGCGACGATCGCGTCGAACCGCGGATACGCCCTCAGATCCTTGAAGATCCAGAAAATGTTGCGCAGGGATGCCAATACGCCGGTGACACTGCGCAAACGCCAGCGCGAGATCACCTCGCCCATCGACGTCCCATGCGCCTGCATCACGAACGGCACCTGCGGAATCCGCTCGCGAAACCGCAGCAGGCCGAAGCCGGCGGCGCTGACGCTGAAGAGCAAATCGCATTGCTCGATCAACTCCGCTTCGAATACGCGCCGCGTCGCGGTCCACCAGCCGAATCCATAGTGACGGCAGGAGTGCCCGGCCAGCGCCCTGATCCGCACCCCTTCCTCTTCGAATGCGGCGGGTCGCCCCGGAATGGCCGCCGTCAGCACCGTGACCGACACCCCCGCCCGCACCAAGGCCCGCGCCAGGTCCCAGGCGACGGCCTGCATTCCGCCGATGTCGTGATGCGGCAGAATGCGCACCGGCATGACCACGTGCCGCACCGATCTCACGGCGACCATCGAGACCCGCCCGCCAACCCCCGATCCTCGAACCGGCCACGATGTCGACGTGCTAGCACGCGCCGTCGCCGCCGAGCACCACCCACGGCGTCTTCAGCAGGATGTAGCCGTCGAGTCGCAGCCCCCGGTGGCGCACGTAATACACGTCGAGCGCGACTCGGCGCGGATAGCCGATGTTGTTGCGACCCTTGACCTGCCACAGGCCGGTGATCCCCGGCTTCACCGCGAGGTACGTCCTGAGATGCCGCCCGTACCGGACCGTCTCCTCGCGCACGATCGGCCGCGGTCCGACGAGACTCATCTCGCCACGCAAAACGTTCCACAGCTGCGGCAGCTCATCGAAGCTCGTACGGCGCAGGAACCGGCCCAACGGGGTGATCCGCGGATCGTTGCGCAGCTTGTGATCCCGCCGCCATTCTTTCTCGAGCTCCGGATGCCGGTCGAACAGATCGTGCAGCCGGCGCTCGGCGTCCGGGAACATGCTGCGGAACTTCAGGCAATCGAAGGTCTTGCCGTCTCGGCCGATGCGCCGATGCCGGTAGATCACCGGTCCGCCTTGGCGGCGCAGCAGCAGCGCGATCACGGCGATGGCGGGCAAAAACACGATACCGAGCGCGAGCGCGCCGGTCAGGTCCACGAGCCGCTTGACCGCCTCTTGCAGCAGCGGGCGGCGACCCGGTGCCCGGGCGCGGGCGTGTCGGTCGCGATCGGGCGCCTTCGTTTGCGGCTCGACGCTCACCAGATGCGGTCGGAACGAGGGCGCGGCCGGCGTCATCTTCGGTGCTCGCGCATGGGGTTGCTCGTTCAGCGGCCGTGTCGCCAAGGCGGTCACTCCTTAAAGATCAACCATCCCTGTCCTTGTCGCCGGTCGGCGACATCCGCTGCCGATCCGGCATCGGGCTCTGCGTCGTCTGCCGGGGCGCCAGCGAACCACCATAACGTCCCGGCAGCATAATCGTTGACACCGGCCGAACTCCAGCCGGCGAAAGCCCGGATTGCTTTTTTTGCGGCACGCCTGCGCGCCGCGGGAACTACCG
>JAKBCG010000078.1 GCA_021808035.1 Pseudomonadota bacterium | reverse complement strand
GTAAGTGACGTAGACCAGATGATCCGAGTCGAACTTGTAGGTCAAGGTCGCCCGCCAGGTGTGGCCGCTGCCCGTCGTGCCGGCGTTCAAGTCGGTGCACGGCGCGAAATGGAACGGCGCGTAGCTCGTGCTCGGCGTCCCGCCGACCGGACCGCAGACGTTCATGCCAGAGTAGAAAGGAGTCCCGTAGTTGAATTGGGTCCAATTCTGATACGCGGACGAGTAGCCGTAGAACCCCTGCAGCGAGTTGTTGTAGCGATAGAAGCGCACCCCATCCGTCGTCGACCAGTGCTTGGTGATGTCCCAGGTCCCCTGACCGAACAGCGCCTGGTCCCGATCGACGCGCTCCTCGTCGGTGAGCCAGATCGTGTTGTTCTGCAGGCCCGGCATCGACAGGCTCTGCGCGAGTCCCTGGGTGTTGTATGCGTACGGGTTACCGTTCAGGCCAGGAATCACGTAGTCCTGCCAGATCTCGTGCACCTGGCGTTCGGCGAACACGCCGACCGTGCCGTGCACCGGCAGATCGCGCGGCGTCGTGACCCGCAGCTCGTTGCTCCACTTGGTGAAATGGCCCTGGTTGATCGTGAATTCCTGCGGCATGATCGGTTTGCCGTTGTTGCCCACCCAGAGCACGCCCGAGCCGTAGTGCTTGTCGTAGAAATACGAGTAGTCGGAATAGTCGGCGATCGAATGCTCGTTGCGCGCGAACCAGCCGCCGGCGTAGGTGATGTCGAAATCATGCACCTTGCCTTCGATCGTCAACGTGCTCAACGAGAACGAGTCCTGGGTGTTCTCCGGCCCCGAATGAGCGACCTTCAGGTATCCGACCGCGGGGTCGTAGCTGAAGAACCCGTTCGCGCCCATCGACTGGCCCATCACCATCGGCGTCACGGTCCAGTCGTCGCCGAGCTTGAAACGCATCGTCGCGCGGCCGCCCTTGGTGCCGACCGTGTTGTAGTCGCTGTTCGCCCAGGCCTGGTTGCTCAAGGTCTGGCCGGTCGCCCCGGTCCAGGTCGGGAACGAGCGCTGGCCGTTGACGATGCCGGCGTTCACGTTCGTGCCGGACACGTTGCTGATGAAACCCGGATCGTGCTCGTCCCAGCCGACGAGGCGCACCGCCGCGGTGTCCGACAGCGGCAGGTTCACGTAGCCTTCCGCCTCCCAGCCGACGCCGCCATGGTAGATCGACGTGACGCCGACGTCGTAGGACGCGGAGAACTTCGATGGATCCGGCTTGTTGGTGATGATGCGGATCGTGCCCGCCTCCGAGCTCGAGCCGTACAGGGTGCCCTGCGGGCCCTCGAGCACCTCGATGCGCGCGATGTCGTACAAATGCAGATCGACGGTCCCGTCGATCGTCGTGACCGGCATCTCGTCGAGATAGGTCGCGACGCTCGGTTGAGAGGCCGAGTGGTTGCCGTCCTGGCCGCTGACCACACCGCGCATGTACACGTGGGTCGCGCCGATACCGTTGCCGCCCTGGCCGATGCTCTTCACCTCGGTCACGCCCGGCAGGTACGCGACGTAGTCGTCGAGGTTCACGATGTTGAGTTGCTGCAGCTTCTTCGTGCCGATCGCCTCCATGCTGATCGGGATGCTCTGCATGTTCTCGGACACCTTGGTCGCGGTCACGATCACCGCGGCGAGCGCGTCGCTCCCATTGTCCGTCGCGCTCTGCGCTTGCACCGCGAACGGCGCGGCCCCGGCGAGGATCGCGGAGATCGCGGTCGCGAGCGGCACGGCCCGTCGGGCGAGCGCGCAGGATGCGCGGTTCCCGTGCGCGCCGCGGCGGTGGGGACCCGAAGGCAACGGATGATCGGCTGTTTTCACGAGAGTCTCCCCTGGTCGTTAGTCATTCGCACGATGGTCTGATCGAGATTTCGCGGTGCGCGTCCTGCGGCGGATCCGGATACCGGTCGAGCACGGCGCCGAGCGCGGCGCGCAGCGGTTCGAGCCCGAACTCGTAACGGCGCCAGCGGTCGACGCCGTCGCGGTTGATCGGCCGGCGCACCTGTTCGGAGCTCGCGGTGCGCACCGGGCGCGCGTTCTCGTGGAAGCGCAGGCACGCCGCCTCGAACGGCAAACCGCAGAATTCGAGGAGCCGGCGCACCTCGCGCTCGGTGTCCACGATCATCCGCTCGTGGATCACGCGGTGCACGCGTCCTGGCAAGGTCGCATCGACGTGCGCCATCCACTCGACGTAGTCGCGGTAGTAGCGGCCGATGTCCTCGAGCCCGTACGCAAATCCCTGGCCGCGCGCGAAGTGCTGGGTGAAGATCGACGTGCCGCAGTCGAGCGGGTGGCGGCGCGCGTCGATGATCTTCGCGTTCGGCAGCGCGAGCTGGATCAGACCGACGTAGAACCAGTTGTTCGGCATCTTGTCGATGAAGAACGGGGCATCGGTTCGTCGCTGGACCCGGGTCGACGCGAGGTAGCGCTCGCCGATCGCGCGCGCCTGCGTTTCGGTCAGGGCCGCGAGCGCGTGCGCGAACCCTTCCGCGGCGTCCGCCCGCGATCCCGACACGAGCTCGCGCGCTAGCCGCGGCAGGTCGGGTAGTTCCATCGTGCCTTCGACGAGCGAGTGACTCGCGAGGATCTGCTCGACCAGGGTCGAGCCGGACCGCGGCAGGCCCACGATGAAGATCGGATCCGGTGCGGGAGCGCCCCATCCCCGGCGGCTCGCGAAGAACGCGCGGTCCTGCACCGCGATCGAGCGCGCGACGAAGCGTGAGGTGTCCTCGGCGACGTACGGTTGCAGCTTCTTGCGCAACGCGTTGCCCGTCGCGAAGTGTGCGAACGCGCCGGTGAAGTCTCCGGCGTCCTCGAGCGCCTTGCCGAGCGCGAAGTCGAAGTGCAGCCGATCCTCGTCGGCGAGATCCGCGCGCGCGAGCGCCGCGCGCATCGCGGCGATATCCGCATCGGCGAAACGGAAGGTCTTCAGGTTCGCGAGACTCCAGTAGGCTTCGCCGAAGTTCGGCGCGAGCGCGATCGCGCGGCGATACGCGCCGACGGCATCCTCGAGACGACCGGCGGTCTTGAGCGCGTGACCGTAGCTCGTCCAGATCTTCGGCTGGCGCGGAAACTCGGCGAGCACTTCGCCGTAGATCGCGATCGTCCGGTCGAAATCGCCGAGGTTCGCGTGGATCGCCGCGCACAGATTCCGGTAGGACGGATTGCGCGGATCGCGCGCGAGCAGTCGCTCGACCTCCGGCAGGGCCTCCGCGGCCCGCCCCTGCCGGTTCAGCAAGGCCGCGCGATTGTGGCGCGCCGCGTCGAAGCTTGGCGCAAGCTCGAGGCAGCGGGTGAGCAGCGCGTCCGCCTCGGCATAGTGGCGCAGCCGCGCGGCGACCTCGGCGCGCATTCGCAACGCCGCGACGTCGGTCGGATGCGCGCCGAGGTGCTCGCGCAGCAGCGTTTCCGCGCGCGGCAGATCGTTCGCGACGAGCGCATCGGCGGCGACCCTCAGACGCGGATCGCGCGTCGCCGCCTTCACCGCGCGCGCGCGGGCCGCGTCGGCTTCGGCCGCTTCGCCGCGCAGGTCGTATTGGTCGGCGAGCAGCCGCCACGCGTCCGGCGACTCCGGTGCGATGCCGAGTGCGTGCCGCAGGCTCGCGATCGATTCGTCGACCCGGCCGGCGGCCGATCGCGCAGCCGCGAGCTCGAGGTGCACACGCGCGGCACCCGGCTGTTCCTTCGCGAGCGGTTCGAGGATCGCGAGCGCGGCGTCGAGACGACCGGCGCGCCGATGCGCGGCACCCTGGATCACGCGCGCCTGCGGGTGGCCGGGATACGCACGGGCCACCTCGTCGGCCTGGCGCAGCGCGAGGTCCGGATCACGGTCGAGCAGCCGCACCGCGTGCGCCAATGCGACGTCCGCGGACGCGACCGGCTCGCTGCCGGCCCGCTTCAGATCCGATTGCGCTGCCACGACGACGGTGTACTTCGAATGTTGCGGCCGATACCCTTCCCCACGAGCGCCAATCTGAGCCGTTACCGCGATGCTTGTCAACGCCGCCGTTGCTCCGGTCCAACGGCCGACTCTTGCGTCTTCAGCGCCCGCGGATCCTGGCCGTTGCGGGCGCGACACACGCGGCGGGACCGCGATCAGCGGCGGTCGAGATGGCGATCGAGCACGTTCGCGGTCACCCGTGCGACCATCGGATCGGCCTTCCGCAGGGCGGCGACCCACTCGCAGCTGCCCGCATGGAACACCTCGCCGGCACCGCGCGTGAAGTGCACGATCATCCCGGCGCCACGCTTCACGCGCGCGATCCCCGCCTCGCCAGGGTCGCCGTACCGCAGCGCCGCGACGTATTGCGCCTCCTCGTCGCCGATGAACCGGTCGTCGATCGCCGCGCCCGGCACGGGTTCTTCGCGCAACGAGGAGAGCCCGAGCGCGAGTATCGACAGCCCTGGCGGCGCGCCGCCGGCCGGCAAGGGTTCCGGCAACCCGTCGCGGATCACGTACGGCAAGCCGTCGACCTCGTAGCCGAACGCATGCCCCTCGGCGCCGAGCAGATCGCCGTACGCGAGGCCCGTGCCGGCGAACGCCCAGTGCTCCGGCCGGTAGATCGGAAATCCGCGCACGCCGCGCGCCGCGCACGCGCCCCAGCCGGCATAAAGACCGTCGGTCGCGTTCAATCCGAAGGTCGCGGCCCCGGGCCGACCGGTCTCGGGCGCCTCCCAGGAGCCGGTCGTCCGGCGCGGATCGCTCGAGCGGTAGACGGGATCCTCCGCTCGCGCGCGATACTTGTAACAGACCTGCTGCCGGCCCCCCGGCTCGAGGCGGGTCTGCCACATGAAGTTGCCGGCGAACCGCGCGACCCGCCCGCCCCGCTCGACGTAGGCGTCGATCGCGTCACGCATTTCCCAGGTCCAGTACTCGTCGTGCCCCACCATCACGACGCAATCGTAACCGTCGAGGATCTGCGGTTCGAACTGCAGCTCGTGCTGGCTCGCGAGATCGACCGGGTAACCCGCCCGCTCGGCCCAGCGCAGGAAGTGTGAGTCGTAGCTCGCCCACCCCGCCGACGCATATTTGTTCGAGTGACCGGTCGCATAGGCCCATTCGAGGTGCGGATAGCGCGGCGCAGCCCCCGGCGGGACCGGGAACTCGACCGGTACCCGCGGCGCGTCCGCGGGCAACACGACGAAGCCGCGGCACCACGGCCGCTCGATGCTGACGACCGGCGAGTACTGGTTGCGCCCGGGTCCGGTGAGGCCGCGATAATGGCTCGAGCCGCCCCAGGTGTTGTACGCGGTCCAGGTTCCCGTCGCGGCGATCTGCAGCACCCGGCCGGGCCGGCGCGCCGGCCGCGGCTTCACGATGAAGAGGTGGTGGCCGTGGAGCGTCACGCCGCCCCGCCCCTCGGCGCTCAAGGTCACCCGGTACGCGCCCGAAGGCCAGTCCTCGCCGACCGGGAACTCGCACGCCGTGGCCCAGCCGCACCCTTCGATGGAGCAGTCCGCCGGCGTCGCTTGCCAGCGCAATCCGGTCAGCGAGCGCTCCAGCACCCCGACCTGGTCGGCGCCGTCGCGGACGATCTCGAGCCTGGCGCGCGCGACGTTCGAGCTGATCTGCAGCCGGACGGTCGAACCCGGGGAATACGCGAACGCATCGCTGTAACACCACAGCTCGCCGCGCTCGCCGTCCATGCCGGGGGACTCGTAGCGATGCGCGAACACCGCCTCGCGGCGCTGCGCCGCGCTCAAGCCGAAATCCGGATAGTCCGCGCTCACGTCCGCGACGCCCGACCCGCCGGCGCGCCCCGGCGGTGGTTGCCAATGAGGTGCATTTGTGGTCTCTTGAAGGCTTCGCGCATCGCGCGCGATCTCCACGAACGATCATCGCACGATCATGCAATCGCAACCAGCCACGCGGTCGGGCGGCATCGAACGGCACACGATCTTCCCCATTCCGCTAGACCAGCGGCACGGCAATGCGCGGCAGTTGTTCACGCTGTGGTTCGGCGCGAATCTCAACGTGCTCACGGTCGTGACCGGCGCGCTCGCGACGACGGTGTTCCACCAGTCGTTCCTGTCGGGCTCGGTCGCGATCGTGCTCGGGAACCTGATCGGCACGGTATTCATGGCACTGCACGCAGCGCAGGGTCCGCGGCTCGGGGTCCCGCAGATGGTGCAGAGCCGCGGGCAGTTCGGCGCGCGCGGTGCCGCGTTCGTCGTCGCGCTGGTGATCTTCATGTACGTCGGCTACGCGGCGACCGCGCTGGTGACCGGCGGTCAGTCCGTGCACGCGATCGTGCCGCCGATCAGCGTGCGCGCCGGTCTGATCGGCATCGGCGCATTGAGCCTCGGCGCCGCGATCTACGGACATGACCTGATCCACGCGGGCACCCGGGCGATCGCCTACGTCTCCGGCGCGGCGGTCGCGCTGTGCTACCTGGGTCTCGCGCTCGCGCACCGGCTGCCCCCGGCCTATCTCACCGGCGGCTCGTTCTCGCTCGTCGGCTTTCTCGACATGCTGTCGATCGCGGCCTTCTGGCAGTTGTCCTACGCGCCCTACGTGTCCGACTACTCGCGTTATCTGCCGCCGGACACCGGGCCCCGTCAGGCGTTCTGGGCGTGTTACTGGGGGACCACGCTCGGCGCGGTGCTGCCGATGGTGTTCGGCGCGCTGATCGGACCGGCGGTCGCGGGCGGAGACGTCGTCGCGGCGATCGTCGCGCTGACCGGCCGCGCGAGCACGCCGATCGTGCTGCTGTTCGCACCGGGCGTCGCGGTCGCCGGCGCGATCTGCATCTACGGCGGGACACTCGCGGTGATCACGCTCGCGCAGACGTTCGCGCCCGGATGGCGGGCGGACGCGCGCGCGCGCGCGCCGATCGCGACGGGGATCTTCGTCGCCGCGGCCGCGCTCGGCACCGTCGGCGCGACCGAGTTCCTGCCGCTGTACAGCCGGTTCAACGAACTGCTCCTGTATCTGATGGTGCCGTGGACGGCGGTGAACCTCGTCGATTATTACTGGGTGCAGTTCGGCGATTACGAAGTCACGTCGTTCTTCTCGGCCGACGGCGGGATCTATGGCCGGTACAACGTGATGGCGATCGTCTGCTACACGATCGGGATCGTCGTGCAGATCCCGTTCATCGCCGCCGATTTCTACGTCGGGCCCGCGGCGCGGGCGCTCGGCGGGGTCGATCTGTCGTGGCTCGTCGGCCTCGCGGTCGTCGCGGGCACGTACTACTTCAGCGCGCCGCGCCGTTCACGCGCGCGGGCGCAGGCCGCGCGGATCGTATAGCGGTGATAGCGACGCGCGCGGCGGGATCCGCCGCCGCGCGAGCTGGATCTCGAACCGGCCGTCGCGGATGAACGCCTCGTCGACGCCGTCCGGATGCGCGACGTAGCCGAGCCCCACCGCGGCACCGAGCGTGTGACCATACATCGCCGAGGTCACGAAACCGACCCGTTCGCGGTCGCGCAGGATCGGCTCGTTGTGATGGAGCATCGGCTCCGGGTCCTCCAGCAGGAACTGCACGAGCCGCCGGCGCAGCGGCCCGGCGCCGCGCTGCGCGAGCAGCGCGTCGCGGCCGAGGAACCCTTCGGGCTTGTCCCAGGCGCAGGTGAACGCGATCCCGGCCTCGAGCGGCGTGTCCGCGGGGCCGATGTCGTGGGACCAATCCCGGTACGCCTTCTCGATCCGCAGCGAATTGAGCGCGTGATAGCCGCAGTGACGCAGACCGTGCGCCGCGCCCGCGGCGACCAGCGCGTCGTACACCGGCTGCGCGAACGCGGTCGGCACGTACAGCTCCCAGCCGAGCTCGCCGACGTAGGTGAGGCGCAACGCGTACACGGTCTGGTAGCCGATCCGCACCGATCGGCAGTGCGCGAACGGGAAGCCATCCGCCGAGAAGTCGTCCGCCGACAGCGATTGCAGGAGCGCGCGCGACGCCGGGCCCTGGACGTTCAGCATCGCGTAGGCGTCGGTCACGTCGGTGAGGACGCAACGCGCCTCCTCCGGGATCCGCCCGCGGATCCACGCCTCGACGTGCGTCTGCGTGAACGCGGCGGTCACGACCAGGAACCGGCCCGCGGCGAGCCGGGTGACCGTGAGATCGGCCTCGATGCCGCCGGACTCGTTCAGGAACTGCGTGTACACGCAGCGTCCGACCGCGACGTCGACGTCCGCGGTCGCGAGACGGTTGAGCACCCGCGCGGCGTCCGCGCCCTGGACCAGCAGTTTCGCGAACGAGGACTGGTCGAAGACGCCGACCCGTTCGCGCACCGCGCGGTGCTCCGCGGCGCTGTTCGCGAACCAGTTCTGCCGGCCCCACCCGTACTCGTAGCGTGGCGCCTGTCCGGGATCGGCATACCAGTTCGCGCGCTCCCAGCCGGCCGATTCGCCGAAACACGCCCCGGCGGCCGCGATCCGATCGTGCAGCACGCCCTTTTTCACGCCGCGCGCGCTCGTCCACTGCCGGAACGGCCAGTGGTCCTGATAGCCGATACCCAGCGATTCGACCGTGCGGTCCAACAGGTACCGATCGTTGTCCTGCCACGCGTGCATCCGCCGCAGGTTCACGGTCCACACGTCCATCGGCGGCCGCCCGTCGAGGATCCAGCGCGCCATCACCGAGCCCGCGCCGCCGGCCGAGAGGATCCCGAGCGAATTGAATCCCGCGGCGACGAAGAAGTTCTTCAGATCGGGCGCCTCGCCCATCAGGTAATTGTGATCGGGCGTGAACGACTCCGGGCCGCAGAACAGCAGCTTGATCCCGGTCTCGAACAACACCGGCACGCGACGCATCGCGCGCTCGATGTAGGGTCCCAGGCGATCCCAGTCCGGCGGCAGCTCGCCGAACGCGAAGTCCGCGGGGAGGTGCTCGAGGCGCACGGGCTTCGCGACGTCCTCGAACAGTCCGAGCATCAATTTGCCGGCCTCCTCGCGGATGTACGCGGCATTGCCGGGATCGCGCAGGATCGGCAAGCGCGGATGCACGCCCGCGATCGGCTCGGAGATCAGGTAGTAGTGCTCCGCGGCCTGCAACGGCACGTTGACGCCCGCCATCCGGCCGACGTGCCGCGCCCACAGGCCGGCGCAATTGACCACGATCTCGGCACGGACGTCGCCCGCGCTGGTGCGCACGCCGGCCGCGCGGCCGCGCTCACAGAGCACGGCGGTGACCGCGACGCCCTCGACCAGGCGCGCGCCGCGCTGGCGCGCGCCCTTCGCGAGCGCCTGCGTCACGTCGGTCGGATTCGCCCGCGCATCGTTCGGGAAATGGAACGCCGCGGCGAGGTCGTCGACCGCGGCGAGCGGCCAGTGCGCGCGGACTTCCG
>JAKBCG010000077.1 GCA_021808035.1 Pseudomonadota bacterium | reverse complement strand
GCGGGCACGGCTTCATCGGCATCGGCCGCAAGCAGCTCCTGAACATCCTGCAGCGGCGCTGCGAGGAACTCGGCGTGCGGCTGGTTTTCGAGCGCGAGGTAGACGCCGACACCGAGTTCCCGGACGCCGATCTCGTCGTCGCGAGCGATGGGATCCACTCGCGCGTGCGGGAGCGATACGCAGAGCATTTCCGGCCGGACGTCGTCGCGCGCCCGAACCGCTACCTCTGGCTCGGCACGCGCCGTGCGCACGATGCGTTCACGTTCCTGTTCGAGCGAACCGAACACGGCTGGTTCCAGGCGCACGTCTATCAGTTCGACGCCGTTACCAGCACCTTCATCGTCGAATGTCCGGAGTCCGTCTGGGCGGCGCACGGCCTCGACCGGGCGAGCCAGGAGCGGTCGGTCGAATTCTGCGAGGAGCTCTTCGCCGCGCACCTCGGCGGCGCCCGGCTGCTGACGAACGCGCGCCACCTGCGCGGATCGGCGTGGCTCAATTTCCAGCGCGTCAAGTGCGAGCGCTGGTCGCATTTCAACGGCCGCAGCCACGTCGTGTTGATGGGCGACGCAGTCCACACCGCGCATTTCGCGATCGGGTCGGGGACGAAACTCGCGCTGGAGGACGCGATCGAGCTCACTGACCGGTTCCGCGAGCTCGGCGACGAGCCGGCGCGGATCCCCGAGGTGCTCGATCGCTACCAGGCGGCACGATCGATCGACGTCGCGCGGCTGCAGAACGCCGCGTGGAACGCGATGGAGTGGTTCGAGGTCTGCGGCGACCGCTACTGCGATCAGTTCGAGCCGGAACAACTGATGTATTCGCTGCTCACGCGCAGCCAGCGGATCAGCCACGAGAACCTGCGGCTGCGGGATCCCGCCTGGCTCGAGGGCTACGAACGCTGGTTCGCCGCCCGTGCCGGCGTCGCGCGGTCGGCGGCCACACGGCCGATCCCGCCGATGTTCACCCCGTACACCGCGCGCGGAACGACGCTGAAGAACCGGGTCGTCGTGTCGCCGATGGCGCAGTACTCGGCCGTCGACGGCGTCCCCGGCGACTACCATCTCGTGCACCTCGGCGCGCGCGCGACCGGCGGCGCGGGTCTGGTGATCACCGAGATGACCTGTGTCAGCGCAGAGGGCCGGATCACGCCGGGGTGCCCCGGGCTCTACGACGAGGCGCAGGGCGCGGCTTGGGCGCGCATCGTCGATTGGGTGCACCGGAACTCGGACGCGAAGATCGGGGTTCAGCTCGGGCATGCGGGCGCGAAGGGATCGACCCGGCGCGGCTGGGACGGCATCGACCAGCCGCTGCGCCCGGAGGACGGTGAACCGAACTGGCCGCTGCTGTCCGCGTCTGCGCAGCAATACCTCGACGGCGTGAGCCAGTGGTCGCGCGCGATGACGCGAGCCGACCTGCTCGCGGTGATCGAGCAGTTCGTCGTGGCGACCGGTCGGGCGGCCGCCGCGGGTTTCGATTGGCTCGAGCTGCACTGCGCGCACGGCTATCTGCTGTCGAGCTTTCTCTCGCCGCTCACCAACCGTCGCGGTGATGCCTGGGGTGGCACGCTCGCGGCGCGGTTGCGCTATCCGCTGGAGGTGTTCGAGGCGCTGCGCGCCGCCTGGCCGTCGGACCGCCCGATCTCGGTGCGGATCTCGGCGCACGACTGGGTCGACGGCGGGACGACGCCGGCGGACGCGGTCGCGATCGCCGCCGCGTTCCGCGACGCCGGCGCCGATCTGATCGATTGCTCCTCGGGGCAGGTCAGCAAGCGCGAGCGCCCCGTCTATGGGCGGATGTTCCAGACGCCGTTCGCGGACCGCATCCGTCAGGAGGCGCGCGTGCCGACGATCGCGGTCGGCGCGATCTCGGAAGCCGATCACGTGAACAGCATCATCGCGGCGGGCCGCGCGGACCTGTGTGCGATCGCCCGACCGCATCTTGCGAATCCGGCGTGGACGCTCACCGAGGCCGCGCGCATCGGGTTCACCGAGATCGATTGGCCGAAGCCCTATCGCGCCGGCAAGGCGCCGCTCGAAGCTCGCTGGCAGCGCCAGAACGCGATCGACGGCGCGGCGGGTGGCGGTGCGCCCGCGTCCGACGGAGCGGGCCGATGAGCGCGCCGCTCGCGAGCCGACACGCGCTCGTGACCGGCGGCGGCCGCGGAATCGGCGCGGCGATCGCGCTGGCGCTCGCATCGCAAGGGGCCGTGGTGACCTTGCTGGGGCGCGACCGCGGGCGCCTCGAAGCGGCCGCGGAGCGCGTCGGCGCGGGCACGCTCGCGGTCGCCGCGGACGTGACCGATCCGGCGCAGGTCGAGGCGGCGTTCGACCGCGCGCGGCACGGCCATGGCACGATCGATCTGCTGGTCAACAACGCCGGCGAGGCGCTGAGCGCGCCGTTTGCGCGCACTGACGCGACGCTCTGGCGACGGATGCTCGACGTGAATGCGACCGGTGCCTATCACTGCATCCGCGCGGCCTTGCCGGGGATGATCGACGCGGGTTTCGGGCGGATCGTGAACGTCGCGAGCACCGCCGGCCTCACCGGCTACGCGTATTGCACCGCGTACTGCGCGGCGAAACACGCGCTCGTCGGGCTCACGCGTGCGCTCGCGCTCGAGCTCGCGCCGCGGAACATCACGGTCAATGCGGTGTGCCCCGGATTCACCGACACGGACCTCGTCAAGGAGGCGGTCGCGACCATTCGCCGCAAGACCGGTCGCAGCGAGGCGGACGCGATCGGCGCGCTGGTCGCGCGCAACCCGCAGCAGCGCCTGGTGCGGCCGGAGGAGGTCGCGAACGCGGTGTCGTGGCTCTGCTCCCCCGGCGCCGAGGCGATCACCGGCCAGGCCGTCCCGGTTGCCGGCGGCGAGGTGCTGTGAGGATGGCCCGCGGGTCCTCGGCCCCGGTTCCGGCCGACGCGCTCCTCGACCTCGAGACGCGCGCCGCCCCGTCGGACCATGCGGCGCTGCGCGTGTGGCTGCGCCTGCTCGCGACCACGAACCTGATCGAGAGGCGGGTACGGCGCAAGCTCGAGGATCAGTTCGACACGACGCTGCCGCGCTTCGACCTGATGGCGCAGCTGCATCGAGCGCCGGACGGGCTCAAGATGAGCGAGCTGTCGAAGCGGATGATGGTGAGCGGCGGCAACGTGACCGGGATCGCGGACTCGCTCGAACGCGAAGGGATGATCCGGCGGATCGCCGACCCGCGCGATGGACGGGCATCGCTTCTGCGCTTGACCGATTCGGGGCGCCGGCAGTTCCGCTCGATGGCCGAGCGGCACGAGCGCTGGATCGTCGAGATCTTCGCCTCGTTCGCCGACCGCGAGATCGCCGAGCTCGCGGCGCTGCTCGCGAGATTGAAGCAGTCCGTCCGTGGGCTCGAGGAACAGGGGGGTGAACGATGATCGGTACGCACGAGGACGTCGGCGCCTACACGCCGCGACACTTCCTGTGGCGGGTGGAAGCGCGTGTCGGCTACGTCACCCTGAATCGCCCGGAACGCAAGAACCCGCTGACGTTCGAGTCGTACGCGGAACTGCGCGACCTGTTCCGGGCGCTCGTCGGCGCAGCCGGGGTGCGTGCCGTCGTCGTCGGCGGCGCGGGCGGCAATTTCTGCTCAGGCGGCGACGTGCACGAGATCATCGGGCCGCTCACGCGGATGGGCATGCCGGAACTGCTCGCGTTCACGCGGATGACCGGCGATCTCGTGAAGGCGATGCGGCTGTGCCCGCAGCCGGTGATCGCGGCGATCGACGGCGTCTGCGCCGGCGCCGGCGCGATGATCGCGCTCGCGAGCGATTTTCGGATCGCAACGCCGGCGGCCCGGACCGCGTTCCTGTTCACCCGGGTCGGCCTCGCGGGCTGCGACATGGGCGCGTGCACCTTGCTGCCGCGGCTCGTCGGGCAGGGACGCGCGGCGGACCTCCTGTACACCGGACGGGCGCTCGGTGCCGACGAAGGGGAGCGCTGGGGCTTCTATCACTCGATCGTCGCGCCGGATCAGCTGCTCGCGAAGGCGGCGGCGCTCGCGACCGGACTCGCGCAAGGCCCGACGTTCGCGCATGCGATGACCAAGACGATGCTGCACCAGGAATGGAACATGAGCGTCGATCAGGCGCTCGAGGCGGAGGCGCAGGCACAGGCGATCTGCATGCAGACCGAGGACTTCCGGCGCGCGTACGAAGCGTTCGCCGCGAAGCGCACGCCGATCTTCGAGGGCGACTGATGGCGGCCGGCGAGGATCCGCTCGATTGGCCGTTCTTCGGACCGGAGCATCGCGAGCTCGCCGTGCGTGCACGCGCGTTCGCCGCGGACGCGCTCGCGGGACCGGCGCACGCGGAGGACCGCGCGTCGGTCGATCAGCGTTGCCGGGAACTGGTGCGGGCGCTCGGCCGGGCCGGGTTGACCCGGTATTGCGTGCGCGCCGCCGATGGAGGCGCGCTCGCGGACTGGGACGCCCGCGCGATCTGTCTGGTCCGGGAGACGCTCGCGTCGGCCGACGGGCTCGCGGACTTCGCGTTCGCGATGCAAGGCCTCGGGAGCGGTGCGCTGTCGCTCGCGGCGGATGCGTCCCTGCGCGCGCGCTATCTGCCGCGCGTCGCGGCCGGCGAGGCGCTCGCCGCGTTCGCGCTGTCGGAGCCCGACGCGGGATCGGACGTCGCGGCGATGGGCTGTGCGGCGCGGCGGGTCGGCGACGAGTACGTCCTCGACGGAACCAAGACCTGGATCTCGAACGGCGGCATCGCGGACTTCTACTGTGTGTTCGCGCGTACCGCGCCCGGCGAGCGCCGTGCCGACGGCACGACCGCGGCCCAAGGCATCAGCGCGTTCGTGGTCGAACCGACGGATCCGGGTTTCCGGGTCGCGCGGCGGATCGACGTGATCGCGCCGCACCCGCTCGCCGAATTGCGGTTCGAAGCGTGCCGGATCCCGGCGACGCGGCGCATCGGCGCGGAGGGCGAGGGGTTCAAGATCGCGATGCGCACGCTCGACGTGTTCCGCACGTCGGTCGCGGCCGCCGCGGTCGGATTCGCGCAGCGGGCGCTCGACGAAGGGATCGCGCGCGCGCGGACGCGGCCGATGTTCGGCCGGCTCCTCGGCGACTTCCAGTTGACCCAGGCGGCGCTCGCCGAGATGGCGGCCGCGCTCGACGCGGGGCGGTTGCTCACCTACCGCGCGGCCTGGCTGCGCGACCGCGGCGCACCGGTCACGCGCGCGGCGGCGATCGCGAAGCTGGTCGCGACCGAGGAGGCGCAGCGGATCGTCGATCGCGCGCTGCAGCTCCACGGCGGCCTCGGCGTGCGCAGCGGCGAGGTCGTCGAACGCTTGTATCGGGAGATCCGCGCGCTGCGGATCTACGAAGGCGCGAGCGAAGTGCAGAAATTGATCATCGCGCGCGAGCTGCTCCAATGATCCATTGGGACCCGGACCGAGCGAGGATGCAATGACCCATCAGACGCTGCAGCCCGCAGGCTGGCCTTCCCCGCGCGGTTATGCGAACGGCATCGCCGCGCGCGGGCGACTGGTGTTCGTCGCCGGCCAGGTCGGGTGGGATGCCGGCGGCCGGTTCGCGAGCGATCGCTTCGCCGACCAGGTGCGACAGGCGCTCGCGAACGTGGTCGCGGTGCTCGCGGAGGCGGGCGCGACGCCGCGGCACCTGGTCCGGCTCACCTGGTACGTGACCCACCGGGAGGAGTACCTCGCCGAGCTCGCCGCGGTCGGGGCGGCGTATCGCGAGGTGATCGGCCGGCATTATCCGACGATGTCGCTCGTGCAGGTCGTCGCGCTGGTCGAGCCGCGCGCGAAGGTGGAGATCGAAGCGACCGCGGTGATCCCGGACGATCCAGCGTGATCGCCGGAGCCGCCATTTGACGCTCTGGCGCCCGGCGCCAAGGATCCGTCACGACGCGGCGCCGGGGCGTTGGCCGACCGCGGCCGAGGCGGCGGCGTCCCGGCTGTTCCAACCGTTCGCGGCCGGTCCGCTGCGCCTCGCGGGCCGCACCTGGGTGCCGGCGATGGTGCCGTGGCGCGCGACTGCGGAGGGGTTCGCCAGCGCGAACGTGATCGACTGGTACCGGCGCTTCGCCGCCGGCCGTCCCGCCGCGATCGTGGTCGAGGCGACCGGCGTCCGCGACGTGCCGAGCGGTCCGCTGCTGCGCATCGGCGATGATCGGTTCGTCCCGGGACTCGCCGAGATCGTTCGCGCGGTGCGCGCCGCGAGCGACGGCGAGACGCGCGTGCTGATCCAACTGATCGATTTTCTCGCGATCCGACGTCGACCCGAGCGGGCTCGATATCTGGCGCATCACCTCGAGATCACCGCGCACCATCGCGAGCGACTGAATGCGGCGGACGCCGACGACGCGAGCGTGCGCGCGCGGCTCGCGGCGCTCGATGAAGAGGCGCTGCGCCTCGTGCTCACGCCCCGGGAGCACGAGGCGCTCACGTTCGGCTACCGGGAGCGCGTGACCGACGTGCACCTGCCCCACGTCCGCGATCTGCCGCAGACTTTGCCCGGTGCGTTCGCGGACGCGGCGGTTCGCGCCCGGGCGGCCGGCTTCGACGGCGTCGAACTGCATTTCGCGCACGCGTATACGATGGCCTCGTTCCTGTCGGCGACCAACACGCGCGCGGACGGCTACGGGGGGAGCCGCGCGGGCCGGCTTCGGTTGCCGCTCGAGGTCTACCGCGCGGTGCGCCGCGCGGTCGGTGCGCAGTTCGCGGTCGGATGCCGGATGCTCGCCGAGGAGTGCATCGCGTCGGGCCACTCGGTCGACGACGCCGCCGGGTTCGCGACCGAGTTCGCGCGCGCCGGCATGGATTTCATTTCGCTGTCCCGCGGCGGCAAGTTCGACGACGCGGCGGTGCCGAAGGTCGGCGAGGCGGCGTATCCGTACACCGGTCCGAGCGGATACGAGTGCATGCCGTCCTATTATTCGGACGCCCACGGGCCGTTCGGCCGCAATCGCGGTGCGAGCGCGCGGATTCGCGCAGCGATTCGCGCAGCCGGCTGCGCGACGCCGGTCGTCGTCGCCGGTGGGATTCACAATTTCGAGCAGGCCGAGCAGGTATTGGCGCGCGGCGAGGCGGATCTGGTGGGCTTTGCGCGTCAGGCGCTCGCCGATCCCGACTGGTTTCGCAAGGTGCGCGCCGGCCGCGGTGCCGAGGTGCGGCTGTGCCGTTACACGAATTATTGCGAGGCGCTCGACCAACGACATCGGGAGGTCACCTGCGAGCTGTGGGATCGGCTGGAACTCGCGAGCGCCGGCACGCAACGCGCTGCCGACGGCAAGCGCCGGCTCCTTGCTCCCGAGTGGCCGGATCCCCCGGACCCGATCAGCGGCGGCCCGGACGCGCGGTGAACAGCGCCGCGACCCGGTCGAACAGCACGGTCCCGAGCGCTTCGATCCGCTGTACCGTCGTCGCCTGCGCGTAGAAGTGCCCGACGTCGTGGCCGACGCCGATCGCGATCAGTTCGACCGGCGACGAGTGCTCGATCCAGGCGATCACCTCGCGCAGGTGTCGTTCGAGGAAACCGGAACCGTTCTCCGACAGGGTCGACTCGTCGAGCGGAATGCCGTCGCTGATCACCAGCAGGATCCGGCGCCGCTCCGGTCGCGCGAGCAGCCGCTCGTGCGCCCAGCACAGCGCCTCGCCGTCGACGTTCTCCTTCAGCAGGCCGGGGTGCAGCATCCACCCAAGGTTACGGCGTGCGCGGCGCGCCGGCGCGTCCGCCGGCTTGTAGATCACGTGACGCAGGTCGCTCAAGCGCCCCGGCCGTCGCGGGCTGCCGGCGCGCAACCACGCCTCGCGCGACCGGCCGCCGTTCCACTCCCGGGTGGTGAAACCGAGGATCTCGACCTTCACGCCGCAGCGCTCGAGCGCGCGGGCGAGGAAGTCCGTGCACAGGGCGGCGATCACGATCGACGTGCCGCGCAGGGATCCGGAGTTGTCGACCAGCAGCGTCACGATCGTGTCCTTGAAGTCGGCGTCGACCGCCACCTTGTAGACCGTTCGGCCGGACGGGTCGGCGATCACGCGGGAGAGGCGTTGCGTGTCGAGCACGCCGTCGTCCTGGTCGAAGCGCCAGTGCCGGCGTTGCGGCGCGAGCACTCGGCGCTCGAGGCGATGCGCAAGCCGCGCGAGTTCGGCCTCGAACGGACGCGCGCGGGCCCGCAATGCGGCGCCGAGCCGATCGAGTTCGGTCGGGTCGGCGTCACGCTCCGGAAGCAGGATCTCGTCGTGTGCGCGGGTGAACACCCGGTAGTCGGACGCCGGCGCGCGAGGCGCACGGCGCCGAGGATCTGCCCGCGGCCGCCGCTCGGTGCCCGCCGCCCGGCGCGCCGGGCCGGCGGGCGCGAATGGATCGAGACCCGCGGCGGGCGCGTCCTCCGTTGCCGGAGTGATCGCTCTGGCGAGCGCGGGCGCGTCGGTCGGCGGCGCGCGCGGGATTGAGAGCCGCAGTCCCGTGCGCATGGGTCGCCGGCCGGTGGACAGGGCGGCGTCGCACTCGAGTCCGAGGTCGCCGAGGAGATCACGGGCCCCGCGCGCGAACGCCGCCTGGTCCGCGACGAGCGGCCGCAGCCGCTCGATCGTCGCGCCGGACCGACGATCCAGTTCGTCACGCGTGCCCGTGAGCAGCGCGGTGGCAATCGGTGGCAGGGCCGTCCCGCTGAGACGCTCGCGCAGCCGCAGCGGCAGTGCCCGGGCGAGCTCGGTCAAGCGATCGTTCGCCGGCGCGCCCGGCGTGGCGCGCGCGAGTTCCTCCGCGAGATCCTCGGCGAGCGCGGCCGCGAGGTTGCGGGCGACGCCGGGCAGCCCGCGGGCGCCGAGGGCCTCGCACCGCACGTCCTCGATCGCGTCGTAGAGCGCACCGGCGCGCGGATCGGTCGGCCGAGCCAGGGCGTGCAGCGCCGGATCATGGTGCGCAAGCCGCAGCGCGAGCCGGTCGGCGTGCCCGCGCAACCGCGCCGCGGCCGCCGCATCGAGCGGTGCCGCGGGCATCGCAATCCGCGGTGTGGCGCGGTCCGTCACGCGCGCGGGCGGACCGAATGCGATCTCGACGCGCGTTGCCTGCGCGAGCGCACGCGTCGTCTGCGCGAGCGCGCGCGTGAATCGATCGACCGGGGATCGGCGCTCGGGCACGGACGGTTCGCGGCGTCAGACCGCCGGGATCCGCGCGGCGCTCTCCGGGAGCTCGTCGTCGAACGCGCGCTGGAAGAATTCCGCGACCGTCGCCCGCTCCGGCTCGTCGCACTTGTTCAGGAAGGTCATCCGGAACGCGAAGCCGACATCGCCGAAGATCCG
>JAKBCG010000076.1 GCA_021808035.1 Pseudomonadota bacterium | reverse complement strand
GCGGGTTCGCCTACAATGAGGGCCTCGGCCGCGCCGCGCGGCCCCTGACGAGGAACCGACCGTGCTCGATCCCAAGCTCCTGCGCAGCGACCCCGAGGGCGTCGCGTCCCGGCTCGCGCGCCGCGGCTACACGCTCGACCTGCCACGCCTCCTCGACATCGAGGACAAGCGCAAGACCGCGCAGATCGAGGCGGACCGGCTGCGGGCCGAGCGCAACGCGACCGCGAAGGCGATCGGCGTCGCGAAGGCGCGCGGCGAGGATGCCGGTGCGCTGCTCGCGGTCGGAGAGGCGCTCGGCGCGCGCCTGAAGACCATCGACGAGGATCTCGAGATCCTGCAGCAGGAATTGCAGGAGCTGCAGCAGGGGCTCCCGAACCTCCTGCACGAGAGCGTGCCCGAGGGGCGCGACGAGAGCGCGAACGTCGAGGTGCGCCGCTGGGGTGAACCGCGGCCGATGGATTTCGCCCCGCGCGATCACGTCGCGGTCGGCGAGCCGCTCGGCATGGATTTCGAGGCGGCGGGCCGGATCTCCGGCGCACGCTTCGTGGTGATGACCGGCCAGATCGCGCGGCTCCACCGCGCGCTCGCGCAGTTCATGCTGGATCTGCACACGCGCGAGCATGGATACCGGGAGGTGTACGCCCCGTACCTCGTGCACGCGGAGGCGCTGGTCGGCACCGGCCAGCTGCCGAAGTTCGAGCAGGACCTCTTCTCGGTGCGCGGCGACCCCGGGTTCTATCTGATCCCGACCGCCGAGGTGCCGGTCACGAACCTGGTGCGCGACCGGATCGTGCGCGCGGAGGAACTGCCGCTGCGATACGTCGCGCACACGCCGTGCTTCCGCTCCGAGGCGGGCGCCGCCGGCAAGGACACCCGCGGGATGATCCGCCAGCACCAGTTCGACAAGGTCGAGCTGGTGCAGATCGTCGCGCCGGACCACTCGTACGCGGCGCTCGAGGAACTCACCGGGCACGCCGAGGCGGTGCTGCGCGCGCTCGAGCTCCCCTATCGGGTGCTCGCCCTGTGCGCCGGCGACGTCAGTTTCTCGAGCGCGAAGACCTACGACCTCGAGGTCTGGCTGCCGAGCCAGGCGCGGTATCGCGAGATCAGCTCCTGCAGCAACTGCGAGGCGTTCCAGGCGCGGCGCATGCAGGCCCGCTGGCGCAACCCCGCGACCGGCAAGCCCGAACTCGTGCATACGCTGAACGGTTCCGGAGTCGCGGTCGGACGCGCGCTGGTCGCGGTGCTCGAGAACTACCAGCAGCACGACGGCAGCGTCGCGGTCCCGCGCGCGCTCGTGCCGTATCTCGGCGGGATCGAACGGCTCGCGCCGGCTTGAGCGCGACGAGCCCCCGCGAGGCGCGATCGATCGCCGCGGCCGGGCCGCGGAGCGTGTGTATCCTCAGGCTCTCGGCGATCGGCGACACCTGCCACGTCGTGCCGCTGATCCGCACCCTGCAGCACGCGTGGCCCGACTGCCGGATCAGCTGGATCATTGGCCGGGTCGAGGCGAAGCTGATGCGGCTGCTGCCCGGCGTCGAGCTGATGCCGATCGACAAGCGCCGCTCACGCAGCGAGTGGATGCGCCTGCGGCGCGAGCTGCGCGGGCGACGATTCGATGCGCTGCTGCACCTGCAGCTGTCGCTGCGTGCGAGCCTCGTGAGCACCGCGGTGAGCGCCGATCGCAAGCTCGGCTTCGATCGCGCGCGCGCACGGGAACTTCAGTGGCTGTTCACGAACGCCCGCGTGCCGGCGCGATCGAGAGAGCACGTGCTCGACAGCTTTCTGGGGTTCGCCGAGGCGCTCGGCGCGCGCGAGCGCGTGATCGCCTGGAACCTCGCGATCCCGGACGAGGCGCAGGCGTATGCCGGCGGACTGATCCCGGACGACCGGCCGACCCTCGTGATCAACCCCGCCTCCAGCCACCGCTTGCGCAACTGGGACCCGAAGCGCTACGCCGCGGTCGCCGATCACGCCGCGACCCGCCACGGGATGCGCATCATTCTGTGCGGCGGTCCCGGCGCGCAGGAACGCGAACTCGGCGCCGCGATCGCCGCGGCCGCGACGACGCCGCTCGTCGACCAGATCGGCCGCGACACCTTGCCGCAGATGCTCGCGCTGCTCGCGCGCGCGACCGGGCTCGTCGCGCCCGACACCGGCCCCGTGCACATGGCGACCGCGGTCGGCACGCCGGTGATCGGGCTGTATGCCGCGACGAACCCTGCGCGGAGCGGCCCGTACCTCAGTCGCGCCTGGTGCGTCGACCGCTACCCGGACGCCGCGCGCCGTTTCCTCGGCAAGTCGCCCGAGGAGTTGCCCTGGTGGACGAAGATCGAGCGCCCCGGCGTGATGGACCTGATCGAGGTCGACGCCGTGACCGAGCGCCTGGACGCGTTGATGCGGGCGCGGACGCCGCGGTGAACGGGTTCGGGTAAGATCGCACCTCGAGGAGAGGTGGCAGAGCGGTTGAATGCACCGGTCTTGAAAACCGGCGTCGGAGCGATCCGACCGTGGGTTCGAATCCCACCCTCTCCGCCAGACGCGAGTTCGACAAAATCGCGCAGCGATTTTGGACGCCGGAGCGTCCGCGACGGCGCCCGGAGGGCGAGGGGCCGTCCGGCCCCGAGTCAATCCCAACCTCTCCGCCCGAAGCCGCCAATCACCATCTCGCGCGTGCCGCGCAAGTCTTCGCTTCAGGCGGCTCGAGGCATATTTCCGGCACGCTGCGAAATGCCCATGAATGCGGCAGGAATTCCAATTGTCGTCGGCCGCCTCAATGTGTAGACTTCTGTGTAAGAGGTGACACATGGCTACCAATCTTTCGCTCGATCCGAAGCTCATCGAGCAAGCCGTCAAAGTGAGCGGTGAGCGCACCAAGAAGGCCGCAGTGACGCGAGCGCTAGAGGAATTCATCGCCCGCCGAAAGCAGAAACACTTGCTCGATCTGATGGGCAAGCTCGAATGGGACACCGACTTCGACTACAAGGCCGAGCGTTCACGCAAATGACCCTGCTCGTCGACACCAGCGTCTGGTCGCTCGCCTTTCGCAGGGACGGACCGACTTCCAGCCCCGAGGTGCTGACACTGCGAGCGGCAATCGACGGCGGTGATGCGATTGTCACTACTGGGCTGGTGCTGCAGGAACTGTTGCAGGGCTTTGCTGGCCCGCGTGCCCGCAAGGACATCGTGCAGCGATTTGCTGCCCTACCGCTCCTGGTACCGGATCGGCAGGACTACATCGATGCCGCTGACATTCGCAACGTTTGCCGGCGGGCTGGGATCCAGATCGGGACGATCGATGCGCTGCTAGGCCAGCTGTGCATACGCCACGAATTGACCTTGCTGACGACGGACGCTGACTTCACGCTCGCTGCGCGGCATTGCCCGCTGCGCGTCTGGAGCCCCGCGCTCTAGGAACGGGGGTCAGTGGGCGGCCAACAGCGGGCGGTAACGGTCCGCAACTCACCACCATATCGCGGTCGGCCCAGCGATTCAGACCGCAACGAATCCGGCAAGCTTGAGTGCTCTGCCGTCGAATGTCGCTATGGCTCGGCAGCCTAACCGGCGATTGCGCGCATCGATAAGGCAATCCGCAAAATCCGCGGTCGAGTTCTTCCAAGAATATATTGCATGCTCAACTGATGGCTCGTCTTCGAAAGCCAAATCAGCCGTGTCCAACAAAGCAGAAAAGACCGTGACCACGTCTGACTTCGGCAATTCGTATCGGCTTCGCAGCACCCGTTCCATTTCCAGCAGGACCAGAAGACTAACCATTACCGGCTCGCCTCGGCTCGCCTCGCGATCGATCAATCGCCGCGCCTTCTCATACTGCAGCTGATCGTCTCGGATCAGATATCGGACGAGGACGTTGGTAGCTACGCCGAGCATC
Source organism: Pseudomonadota bacterium (assembly GCA_021808035.1). Classification (GTDB taxonomy): domain Bacteria; phylum Pseudomonadota; class Gammaproteobacteria; order Steroidobacterales; family Steroidobacteraceae; genus Bog-1198. The sequence goes on along the minus strand of JAKBCG010000076.1, from coordinate 5,424 downwards.
AGCGCGACAATCGCTCAACGGGCACAGTCTTCCTGTCTTTTCTATACAACATTCCCGCAAGTTCCGATACACGTTTGTTTTTCACTCGCATGACGACAACGCCGTCTGGCATCAATGTGAAGCTCATTCGGTCGCCCGTCTTCATTCCTAGGCCCGCGCCCGGGCCGCAAGATTTCAGGCTCCGAGCACCTCCGGAGAACCCGACCTTTCCTGACCACGGTACAGCGTGCGAATGACGCAAATTGCGCAGCGATTTTCGACGTCACGGCGATCGTGGAGCCGCGTGGTCCCGTAACGTGACCGGGTCCACAGGCGTAACACTTGTCACCCGTTGGGGTGACAAACATCCCGTATGCCGATGGCAGCATCGGGATCGAACACGACGCGCGCGTCGCGAGGTCGAGAGTCGCACGAGGAAATCAATCGAGGTGCCTCATGTCGTTCAGCCGATACCTGCCGATCGTTTCGTTTAATCGTCTCGGAACCTGCCGCCGCTGTATGCGCGTCTCTTTCGCCTTCGCGGCGGGGTCACTCGTTGCCACCGGCCTTGCCTACCTGTCGATGGGACCGTGCGTTGCGGTTGATGCGATCGGTGTGGCCGCAACCGGCTTTACAGCGCTTTGGATCGCACATCTCATCGCATTCTCCTGGCGGAATGCGAACTTCGATGCCGCCGGTCCATCGGTCGCCGATGGCGCGGAACGACGGCAATTCATGCTGCAGTTCGCCAAGGCGTTTGGGGCCGCGGCGCTCGTCACGGCATTGCCGATCGTCAGCGCGAAGGCACAGAGCTGCATTTCCAGGGGCGCTGTGTGTGTGCTGAACGGCACACCCTGCTGCCCCGGGGCCTCTTGCCAGGGAAAATTTCCGAATACCTACTGCCAATGAGTCAACTTGGAGGAGTACGGGTCATGGAATTGCGTTGTGTGCGAAGAATGTTGAGCCCGGCGTTTGCGGGTGCCGTGCTGTCGGGCATGGCATTGATCGGCCTCTCGGGGTGCGCGAGCATGAGCGCGCCGCTCTATGGGACCTACGTGGGCAAGGATGCCTATCAGCGCCCGGTCTATCGATATTGCACCAATGGCGGAAAGTGCATCGAGTCGCTGAGTCCGCAGATGAGCTCTTTCTCCTTCTACTACCTCACGGCGCAAAAATAGCGTTACGGCACGGATCGCCGTGGCCTCATCCCGGGTGGCGCGTCCCAGGCGCGTTGGCGGGGACGGGCGGGGGAGCGGTCGCGCGGGCGGGCTTGGAATGCGCGAGACGCAGCACGACCAATCCTCTTCCGTGCGCAGCGGGCAGCAGTCGCTCGATCAGGATGCGGTAAGGGCCGACCGAAAGGATCTGGCCTTCGTGAACGTCGGGCTGCTGGTAGAGCGCGGGCTTGCCGTCGACGCTGATCGTGAGGCTGGCGTGCAGGCCGCTGCGGCGGACCTCGCGTTCATCGAGATAGTCACCGCCGCCGACATAACCGATGCCGATGCTGAGGGGGCCGAAATTGCCCTGAGTCGAACTCGCGAGTGACCACTCGAAGCCGCGCTCGGTTTGCGAGACGCCCGGCGAAGCAGGCGACGCATGCGGCGGTGCCGGTGCCGCCCGGGCGCTCGCCGCCAGAATCGCGAGCGCCGCCGCCGGCCACACCGTCCGCGGACCCGCCAATCCCTTGTACCGGGCCGCCATCCACCGGATGCTTTTTGCCATCCCATTGCTCCGCCGGGTTGCGACGATCGATTCAGCGCAACAGCGCGGGTGTCCGGCCGCGATCCGGCGTATAGACGACCCCGTTCTCGACCAAGATGGAGTGCAGTTCGGGTTCGCTGAGGTAGAGCGGTCGTAATGCGCCCTGCCGAACCGAATCGACCAGTTCAAACCACGGCGCGCCGTCGTGCGTGAATTCCTTGGTGACGACGACTTCGTGGAGCGAGCGCGCGTCGGGGTTGCCGCTCGTGTTCACGTCCGCCATGATCGGCTGTCCGGCCTGCAGCGTCCGATCGAATTCATCCGGCGTCACCACCTTGACCTCGCCGAGCGACTGCGCGATGTAGATCATCTCCCCGCCATTCAAGCCCAGTTGTTCCACCACGTTCTGCGGCCCCGATTTCTCCACCGCGTCCTGCGGCGAGAGAGGCGGCGAACTCGGCGGGATCGGGCGCCAGGTTTCCTGGCCGATGAGGTCGGTGGCAAGCGCGGCCACGACGCCATACGGGCGTTCGGCGGCGACCGCGAGCGCAAACAGCACGCAATCCGGATAGTGGGTTTGGGACCCCGCGCTCCAAAGGTTGGGGCCGAACCCGGCGGCCGCCTCGCGCGCGAGCTGCGCGTCGTTGCTGCGCGCGACGATCCTGCGCCAGGAAACGGGATATCCGGCGGCGTCACGATACCGTGGTGTCAGCGGGAGCCGATCGAGCGCCGCGGCGAGGCTCGCGCGCTTCGCGGCCGACCAGCCGAGCTGCGCCGCGAGGTCCTCGAGTCCGTACGTCACGATCTCGTCCGGCGAGAGCTGCGCGAGCGGCGTGCATACGTGGTGCACGATGATCGCGTTCTCGGTCTCGGTGCGGTATTGGCCGGTCTCGATCGTTCCCGCAGGACACCCGGCCGACGCGAACTTCGAGATCGAGACCAGAGCGGCGGCAAGGCACCAAGTGCGACGCCGCGTGCGACGCCGGATCGGACCCCAACCGGGTGCGGCGGGTCGCATGTCAATGAACCCGCGGCGCGAGGCGCGGCACCGGCGGCTCGACCGGTGGCGGTTTCTTCGGCGTCTCGTAGACGTTCTCGATCTGCTTTTCGCGATCCGTGCGTTGCACGTCGTCGGTGGCGACCTTGCTCTGCGCTTTGGCGAGATCGTCGGAGGCGTGGGTGAGTGCGACCTCGACATTTTGCAGGTCTGCGCCGCTCGCGTGCGCCTTCTGGGTCAGGAGATCGTTGACGCGGTTCTGATCGCGCTCGGCTTCCTGCCGGTCCCGCGCCATGACCGCGGTCAATCGCCGGTATTCGGGATCGCGCGCGACCCGCTCCGGCACCACCGGTGCTGCCGTGGGTGTTCGCGGATCGATCCTCGGCGCCGCGCCGGCGAATCCGCCACCCTTGTCCGGCGTCAATCCCGCAAGTTCCGACGCAGCGGTTCTGGTGTGAGCATGTCTTGCTTTTTCGGAGGCGCCGGCCCAGGCCTTGAGATTATCCATCGCGCTCGGACCGCTCTCGCCGACCGGGCCTGCGCCGCGCAGGTGTGGGTGGGCGTTATGACGATTGAAGAGCTCGGAACCGGAGCCGGTCTTCAGCGAGTCATCGTCGTCGTTGCCGGTCTTCAGTCCGCCGCTCGAGCAACAGGCGCCATCCTTGAGCGTCGAGGCGGCGGCGTTTCGCTCGGCGAGGAATTGCGCCTTGGCGGCGGCCCGGGCTTGTGCCTGTTGTCGCTCGAGCTCCTGCTGGTGTTGCGCGAGCGCGCGCTTGCGCTGTTGTTGCTCGAGGAACAGTTGACGTTGTTGCGCCAGGTATTGCTGTCGCTGCAACATCATCTGCCGTTGCCGCATCATCTGCAGCTGATAGTAGTAATTGTAGTTCGGAGCCGGCGTCCGGTAGCCTCCAGCCCCATTGGTATTCTCGTTCTGGCAGGTGTCGCCGTAACCGACGCCGTTCAGATCGTACGAACAATCGGCGGACGCGCTGGCGGCCAGCAGCCAGCCGCCGACGAGCGCGAGCGGGATCATTCGGGCGATGAATCGGTTCTTCTCGGTTCGTCGGTTTGCGCCGTTCATCACTTCGCTCCTTGCGGGCAGTGCGCGCCGCCGCTACTGCAGCGTGTAGTCATTCCTCACGCAGAAGTCGTCCTCGGAGGGTGCCGCCGGGTCCGGAATGCATTGCGATTTGATTTCGAACCAGGGCGTGTTCTGATTGGACGTCCCGAAACTGATCCACACCGGATCCGGCGAGGTGCAGTTCGTCCAAGTCACCGTGTCGAGATTGGTCGAGCTGCCGACCGTTCCACAGTACGAGTTCGACGAGTGCGGGAGCGTTAAATGCACTTCGTCCGCGTCTTTGCCGCCCACGGTGAATTGCAGTGTGCCTCCTTGCCAGTAACTCACCTCGGCTTGCGACAAGGGGCCCCTGCCGTACCAATTGGACTGCTTCGCATCCGCGTCCGAGCAGCGCATCGTGCCGTAATTCCCGGCGCGATTACAGGCGACGTAGGACGCGAGCGTCGCCTTCCCATAGTGATCCTGCAGCCAGCTTGCGATCTGCCGGGCGTTGTTTTGGCGTATCGCGAGCGCGTTCGCGGCCGCCTGATCGTGCGCGGCGACATACTGCAGCTGATAGATCTTGCTCCGGACATCCTCGGCATCCCGGGCGTGCGGCGCGGCGAGCAGGTAATCTTCGTAGTCCAGGGCAGCGCGCGCGGCCGCGCCCCGCTTTTCTTCGGTTTTCGCCAGATCGTAATAGGGATCCGGCCACCACGGCGCGAGGGCGACCGCCTGGCGGAACTCCTCGCTCGCCGGTTTCAGGCCCTGCGGGTCCGTGGCGAGCTTGAAGGCGGCCACCCCGCGGGCGAGGTGCTCGCGCGCGGTCTCGGGGATTGGCGGTGCCGGCCGCAGGCGAGCCGCGATCCGGATCGCCGCCCAGCGCCAGCTTTGGATTTCGGGATCCGTTTGCAGACGCGTCTGCACCCAGCGCAGGGCCGAGCGTGGGGCGTGCGTGGCCGCGAGCGCTTGCTTCACCCGGCGTTCGGTGACCCAGGCCTGGGCGCTCGATTGAACCGCGGCCGGATCACCGGTCAACGAGGCGACCAGGCGCGGATGCGTTTTCGCATCGGTCCCCAACGCGGCTTTTATCGACTGGGTGTCGGCACCATACGCGGCCAACGTCAACGCGACCGCGCGTTTGCCTTGCGAGACCGCATCGGCCAGTGGAGTGTTGCCAAAGCTGTCCTTCGGATCGATCTCGGCACCGTGGGCGAGCAGCACCTCGACGACCCCAGGGCGACCATAAATCGCCATCTGGATCGCCATGCTGCCATCGGTGGCTCGAGCATCTATCCTGGCGCCGTGGGCGAGAAGCTCCTCGGCGACGCCGGGGGTCCGGGCGTCCATCAGCGCAGTGCCGCCGCCGAGATCGGTGCCCGCAACCGCGGGTCGCGCCGCATTGACATCGGCGCCATGGGCGATCAGGGCCGCGGCGATCTTCCGGTTGGCGGCGAAGAACAGCGCGTTATACGGGTCACCGATGTAGGTATCCGTCGCGCCGACGTACGCGCCTTGCTGGAGAAGCAGATTGAGCACGCCGAGACTACCGCACTGCGATGCGAACATCAGCGCGGTCTTGCCGTTGGCACCGGTGGCATTGACTTCGGCGCCTTGCGCGATCAGCGCCGAGGCGCGAGGCACGTCGTCGAGGGCCGCGGCCAGCATCAAGGGCGTGACGAAGGGG
>JAKBCG010000075.1 GCA_021808035.1 Pseudomonadota bacterium | reverse complement strand
CTGGAACTGGCGGCTCGCGCTGTTCTGCATCGCGGCCGCACCGCCGATCGGCTGGCTGATGCAGATCGCGAACCGGAGCTTCCGCCGCTACAGCGCGCGGATCCAGAGCTCGATGGGCGACATCACCCGCGTGGCGAAGGAGGCGATCGACGCGCACCGGCTGATCAAGATCTTCAACGCCGAGGATCACCAGATCGAGCGCTTCGAGCGCGTGAACGAGGCGAACCGGCGCTCGAACATGAAGCTCGTGCGCGCGAGCGCGATGAGCAACCCGATCGTGCAGCTGATCGCGGCGATCGCGCTCGCGAGCGTGCTGTACGTCGCCGAGCGGCAGGTGTTCGCGCACGGCCTCAAGATCGACGTGTTCATCGGCTTTCTCGCGGCCGCGATGATGATCCCGCCGCACCTGCGGCGGCTGGTGAACATCAGCGGCCCGTTGCAACAGGGCATCGCGGCCGGCGACAGCGTGTTCGAGATCATCGACCACCCGCCCGAGGACCGCGGCGGCTCGCGCCGGCTCGAGCGCGCGCGCGGCGAGGTCGAGTTCCGCAACGTGCGCTTCGAGTACGCGCCCGACAAGGGGCCGGTGCTCCTCGACGTGAGCTTCCGGGTGCGCGCCGGCGAGACCGTCGCGATCGTCGGCCGCTCGGGCAGCGGCAAGACGACGCTCGTGAGCCTGGTGCCGCGTTTCTACGACGCGCAGCAGGGCATGGTGCTGGTCGATGGCCACGACGTGCGCGAGTACCGGCTCGGCGACCTGCGCTCGCAGGTGAGCCTCGTGAGCCAGGATGTGGTGCTGTTCAACGACACGATCCGCAACAACATCGCGTTCAACGCGGTCGGCAAGAGCGACGCCGAGATCCTCGCCGCCGCGCGCGCGGCGAACATCGCCGAGTTCGTCGAAGCCCAGCCGCAGGGGCTCGACTCGCCGCTCGCGGACCGCGGCCAGAACCTCTCCGGCGGGCAGCGGCAGCGGATCTCGATCGCGCGGGCGCTGCTGAAGGATGCGCCGGTGCTGATCCTCGACGAGGCGACCGCGGCCTTGGACAACGAATCGGAGCGGCGCGTGCAGCAGGAGCTCGCGACGCTGATGCGCGGGCGCACGACGCTCGTGATCGCGCACCGGCTGTCGACGGTGGAGAACGCGGACCGGATCATCGTTCTCGACCGAGGGCGCGTGGTCGAGACCGGCACGCACCGGGAACTCCTCGCCGCCGGCGGCGTGTACGCGGCGCTGCACGGCATGCAGTTCGACGCCTGAGCGGAGGGCGCAACCGATGTCGGCGCAGGCACGGTTGAACCGCCTCTGGTACGGGTCCCGTGCGCCGGCGGCGCTGCTGCCGGCCGAATGGCTGTACGGCGCGGTCGGGGCGCTGCGTCGGGGCGCATACCGGCGCGGCTGGCTCGCATCGCGGCGCGTCGAGCGGCCGGTCGTCGTCGTCGGCAACCTGACGGTCGGCGGCGCCGGCAAGACCCCGCTGGTCGCATGGCTCGCGGCGCGGCTCGCGGCAGCCGGCCGGCATCCCGGGATCGCGGCCCGCGGCTACCGCGGCTCGGCGCGGGGCGCGCGGCTCGTCACGGGCACGGCGGCGGCCGGGGTCGTCGGCGACGAGCCGCTCCTGCTCGCGCGGCGCGCGATCGGCCCGGTCGCGGTCGCTCGGGAGCGGGCGGCGGCGGCCGAGCTCCTGATCGCCGCGGGCTGCGACGTGATCGTCTGCGACGACGGCCTGCAGCACTACGCGCTCGCGCGCGACGTCGAGATCGCGGTCGTCGACGGCGAACGGCGGTTCGGCAACGGCCACCTGCTGCCGGCCGGGCCGCTGCGCGAGCCGCCGCGCCGGCTGCGCGCGGTCGATGCGGTGGTCGTGAACGGCGGGGTCGCGGCGGACGGGGAGCTCGCGATGCGCCTGGTGCCCGGCGAGGCGGTGCGGATTCGCGACGGCGCGAGGGCGCCGCTCGCGGCGTTCGCCGGTCGTCCGGTGCATGCGGTCGCCGGAATCGGCAATCCGGCGCGGTTCTTTCGGATGCTGCGCGGCGCGGGGCTCGAGCCGGTCGAGCACCCGCGCGACGATCACGCGCGCATCGGCGCCGCCGAACTCGCGTTCGGCGACGACAATCCGGTGCTGATGACGGAGAAGGATGCCGTAAAATGCACCGATCTGGCCGACGAGCGGTATTGGTACGTGCCGGTCGACGCGCGCTTCGACGCGGCCGACGAAGCGACGCTCCTCGGTGTGGTCATGCGCTCGATCTGAGGTTCGCCGTGGACAAACGATTGCTCGATCTCCTGGTCTGCCCGGTCTGCAAGGGACCGCTTCGCTTCGTGACCGGAACGACGCCGGAACTCGTGTGCCGCGCGGACCGGCTGGCCTATCCGATCCGCGAGGACATCCCGGTGATGCTCCCGGAGGAGGCACGCGCGCTCGCGGCCGACGACCCGTTGCTCGAGAAGTGAGCGGGCGGGTGCGCCGGATCGCCCCCTCGACCGTCCGCGTCCGCTAGGTCAGCGCGATGCCGTACACGATCTCGCACACCGCCGCGGTCCTGCCGTTCTCGCGCTGGCTGAAGCCGCGACGGCTGCTGTCGGCGGCGGTGATCGGCAGCATGATCCCGGACTTTGGCTATCTGTTGCCGAACCTGCCGCACCAGTCGGTGCACGCCGCGGCGCACTCGCTGCGCGGCTTGTTCTTGCTGTGCCTGCCCGTCGGACTCGCGGTCTACTGGCTGTTCCAGTGGCTGATCAAGCCGGCCGGGCTCGAGGCGCTGCCGGACGGGGCGTACGCGCGCGCGCTCCCGGTCGCGCCGAGCGCGCGGATCGGGGTCGCGCGCGACTGGCTGCGCGCGGCGATCGGGGTGCTCGCGGGCGCGACCACGCACCTCGTCTGGGATGGGTTCACGCACGAGGGTGCGCGCGGGGTGCGGATGATCCCGTCGCTCGCCGACACCTACGGCGACGTCGCCGGGCATCGGCTGGTGATGTACGCGATGCTGCAACAGCTGAGCTCCGTCGTCGGGCTCGCGGTCGTGTTCTTCGTCGCCTGGCGCGCGCTCAGCGTCCCTGCGCCGACGCCACGGCCCGCGCGCCGGCTCGGGCGCACGGAACGCGAGGTCTGGGGCATCGCCTACCCGGCGTGCGCGCTGCTCGCGAGCGCCGTGCTCCTCGCGTTCACGGGCCTGGGGCAAGGCCTGCACGCGTGGCTCGACGCGACCGCGATCGCGGTGCTGCGCGGCCTCGCGGTCGCCGCGTTCGCGGTCAGCGCGGCGCTGCGGATCCGGCTCGCGCGCCTGCGCGGTCCGGCATGACGATCGAACCGAGGTTCGCCGTGGACAAACGATTCCCCGATGACCCGGAACCCCGCCGCGATACCGGCACTGCGTTCCACGTCGTGATTCCGGCACGTTACGCGTCGTCGCGGTTGCCGGCGAAGATGCTCGCGCCGATCGCGGGCCGCCCGCTCGTGCAATGGGTCTGGCAGCGCGCGTGCGCGAGCGGTGCCGCGCGGGTGATCGTCGCGACCGACGATGAGCGGATCCGCGCCGCGGCGCTCGCGTTCGGCGCCGAGTGCGTGCTCACGGACGCGGCGCATGCGTCGGGCACCGACCGGGTCGCCGAGGTCGCGCGCCGCTGCGGGCTCGCGCCGGACGCGATCGTCGTGAACGTCCAGGGCGACGAACCCTTGATCGACCCGGCGTTGATCGCGCGGCTTGCGGCGGGGCTCGCCGAGGATCCGTCCGCCGACATCGCGACCGCGGTCGCGCCAATCCGCGACCTCGAGGAATTCCTCGATCCGAACTGCGTGAAGGCGGTCTGCGACGCGGCGGGCCGCGCGCTCTATTTCAGCCGCGCGCCGATCCCGTGGCCGCGTGACGACGCGCCCGGCGCCCGGCCGGCGCGCTGCGACGGCGCGTGGCGGCACCTCGGACTCTATGCGTACCGGGTCGCGGGGCTCGCGCGCTTCGCGGGCCTCGCGCCGACGCCGCTCGAGCTGCGCGAGCGCCTCGAACAGCTGCGCGCGCTGGAGCACGGGATGCGCATCCGCGCGATCACGCTCGCGGAGGCGCCCCCGCCCGGCGTCGACACGCTCGAGGACCTCGAGCGCGTGCGCGAGATCCTCGGCGGCGCCTGATCGGGGGCGCGTCCGCTCCCGGCGATCGCCCGCCAGCGAAGGCCTTGCGCGCGAGCGACGATGGGATCCGCGTCGTATCAGCGATCGTCGTGCTCGGGCGCGCCCGAGGCGCTCGGCGTCGATGACCAGACCACGTATTTGTCGCCGCTCGAAGGGGCGGGTGCAGCCGGTTGCACGGGCGTGACCGGGACCGGTCGCGATTCCGCGATCGGCCGGGGTTCGGCCGCCGGACGTGGCTCGACCGCCGGACGTGGCTCGGCCGCGCCACCGAATTCCCGCACGGCGGGTTCGCGTGGCGGTGCCGACGGCGCCGCGGTCGGCGCCATCGTCTCGCCGTTCGACGGGGCGCTCGAGATCCCGTTCGAGTTGCCGTTGCTCGGCGCGCCCTCGGTCGCCGCGCCCGGGGCCGCGCCCGGGGCTGGGCTTGCTCCCGCCCCGTCCCTTCGTCCACGCCCGCCACGGCGCCGGCGGCTGCGGCCGGTCCGCTCGCGCTCACCCGTGCGCTCGCGCTCACCGGCCTCGCTGCGCGGCGCATCGCCGCTGCGCGGGGTGTCGTTGCGTGGGGCTTCGCTGCGCGGGGCCTCGCTGCGCGACGCGCTCTCGACGCGGGCGGCCGCTTCCGCGGGCCGTGCGCCCTCGGCGCGTGGTTCGCGGTTCCGCTCGCCCGCCCCATCGCGTCGGCCGCCGCCCTCGACACGGCCTTCACCGCGTGGCGGCCGGGCGTCGCGGCGCGGCTCGTCGCGCCGGAATTCGCGCCCGCCATCCCGCCCGCCGTCGCGGCGTCCGTCGCGGCGTCCGTCGCGCCCGCCATCCCGGCTGCGATGCCGATCGGTCCGGCCGTCGCGCGCTCCGTGGTGCTCACGACGCGGGTGCGTGCTCGCCGGCGCCGGCGCGGGTTCCGCGGGCGGCGCCTTCTCGCCGAACAACCAGATCCACAGCCGTTCGAAGATCCCGCGCTGGCGGACCGGCGGCGCCACGGGCGCCGGCGCGGCCACCGGTTCCGCAACCGCGACCGCGATCGGGGCGGGTGCCGCCGGCAGCACCGCGGCGACCAGCGGCACGTCGGCCGGCGGCTTCTTGTCGCGATCGCCGATGTTCGAGTCGTCGACCGTCGGCGTCTCCGGGATCAGGTAGCTCGCGGGTGCGCTGTCCAGCAGTTCCTTCTCGTCGTCTCGGATCCTCCGCAGCGAATACGCCGGTGTCTGCAGGTGCGGGTTCGGCACTATCACGAGCGAGACGCGGTCGCGGACCTCGATCTGGCGCAGGCCTTCGCGCTTCTCGTTGATCAGATAGGTCGCAACGTCGACCGGCACCTGCGCGATCACGCGGCCGGTGCGCTCCTTGCGCGCTTCCTCGCCGATCAAGCGCAGCAGCGCGAGCGACATCGATTCGACGCTGCGGATCGAGCCCACGCCGCCGCAGCGCGGGCAGCTGATGTGGGTCGTCTCGCTGAGCGCCGGGCGCAGCCGCTGGCGCGACATCTCGAGCAGCCCGAAGCGCGACAGCCGGCCGATCTGGATCCGCGCCCGGTCCATCTTGACCGCCTCGCGCAGCATGTCCTCGACCGCGCGCTGGTTCGCGGGCAGCTCCATGTCGATGAAGTCGATCACGATCAGGCCGCCCATGTCGCGCAGCCGCAGCTGCCGCGCAATCTCCTCGGCGGCCTCGAGGTTGGTGTTGCGGGCGGTCGCCTCGATGTCGCCGCCGCGCGTGCTGCGCGCCGAGTTGATGTCGATCGCGACCAGGGCTTCCGTCTGGTCGATCACCAGGCTCCCGCCTGACGGGAGCGTGACCTTGTGCGAGAAGGCGGATTCGATCTGGCTCTCGATCTGGTAGCGCGTGAACAGCGGCACCGGATCCTGATAGAGCTTGAGCTTGCGCTGCGCGTCCGGCGGCATGAAGCGCTGCATGTACTCCTGCGCCCGCTGGAACGCCTCCGGCTGATCGATCAGGCACTCGCCGATGTCGTCGGAGAAGTAGTCGCGCAGCGCGCGGGTGACTGCGTCGCTCTCCTGGAAGATCAGGAACGGCGCGCTCTTCGATTGCGCACCCTCGGCGATCGCGTCCCACGCGCCCTTCAGGTGATCGAGGTCCCATTGCAGCTCTTCGGTCGAGCGACCGACGCCCGCGGTGCGCACGATCGCGCCCATCCCGTCGGGGATCTGCAGGCCGTTCATCGCCTCGCGCGTGTTGTCGCGGTCCTCGCCCTCGATCCGCCGCGACACGCCGCCCGCGCGCGGATTGTTCGGCATCAGCACGAGGAAGCGCCCGGCGAGGCTCACGAACGTCGTGAGCGCGGCGCCCTTGTTGCCGCGCTCCTCCTTCTCGACCTGGACGATGAGTTCCTGGCCGTCCTGCAGCACGTCCTTGATGTTGATCCGCGCGCCGGCCGCCGGCTGCTGCCGGAAGTATTCCTTGGCCACTTCCTTCAGTGGCAGGAAGCCGTGCCGCTGCGCCCCGTAGTCGACGAACGCCGCCTCGAGGCTCGGCTCGACGCGGGTGATGCGACCCTTATAGACGTTGGATTTTTTCTGTTCCCGGGAGGGAATCTCGATCGAAAGGTCGTAGAGTTTCTGACCGTCGACCAAAGCGACTCGCAATTCTTCTTCTTGAATTGCGTTGACGAGCATTCTTTTCATGTGCCCCAGCAGATTGGATAGGGGCCGAGGAGAGCAGGAGACCAGGCGCCGGAACCGCAGCGCGCGAAGCGACCAAGGTCGGGGAGCCGACGAGTGCAAGCACTGCGGTCGGCAGCAACACGATCCCAATTGACCAGAACGCGTACGACAAGCCCGGGGCCTAATACTCGATGGACCGCTTTCAAGGGGCGCCGACGCTCGAAGCTGAGGCGTCGTCGCGTCCCAAAAACTCTCGGCCGAGCGATGGTCTGGATGTCCAGAACCAACTAATATGCGGCTCCCCCGCGAGAGGGGGGCGCCACCGGAAACCACTGCCTTCGCGCGTCGTCCCGGATCGGGAGTCACGCCCTGGCGAGGGTTTGCGGACATTAACACGGTCGATCTCTATGGTCAATGTAATCAACGTCTTAGATTTCACCGGCGCGCCGCGATGACCGTGGTGAAGCCGGCGGCGGCGGAGCGGGGGGCGCGCAGCACGGTCGCGTCACGACGGATCGAGGCGGCGGACGCGGGCCAGCGGATCGACAACTTCCTGCTGCGCCACTTCAAGTCCGTACCGCGCAGCCGCGTGTATCGGCTGCTGCGCAAGGGCGAGGTGCGGGTGAACGGCAAGCGCATCGACGCCGACTACCGGCTCGAGGCAGGCGACACCGTGCGGCTGCCGCCGGTGCGGATCGACGCCGACGCCGGTCCGGGTCGCCCGTCGGCCTCGCTCCAGGCATTGATCGATCGGGCGGTGATCCACGAGGACCGGCACCTGCTGGTGATCGACAAGCCGAGCGGGGTCGCGGTGCACGGTGGCAGCGGGATGAGCTTCGGCGTGATCGAGACGCTGCGCGCGGCGCGGCCCGACGAGCCGCTCGAGCTCGTGCACCGGCTGGACCGCGATACCAGCGGATGCCTGCTGGTCGCGCGCGACCGCGCGACGCTGGTCGCGCTGCACGCGCTGATCCGCGAGGGTGGGCTGCACAAGACCTATCTCGCGTTGCTCGCCGGCTCCTGGCAGCTCGGCAAGAAGCGCATCGACGTACCGCTCGCGACCGACGCGCGCACCCGCGGCGAGCGCCACGTGCAGGTGGCCGAGACCGGCAAGGCGTCGGTCAGCGTGTTCAAGCCGGTGCAATTCTTCGGTCCGCTCGCGACCTTGATGGAGGTCGAGATCCCGACCGGCCGGACGCACCAGATCCGCGTGCACGCGCGCCATGCGGGACATCCGGTGCTCGGCGACGACAAGTACGGGGATCGTGAGCGCAATGCGGCGCTGCGCGAGCACGGACTCGACCGGATCTTCCTGCACGCGCATTCGGTCGCGTTCGACTGGCCGGGTACCGGTGTCCCGTTCCACGCGAGCGCACCGCTCCCGCCGGCGCTTGGCGCGGTGATCGACCAGCTGTCGCGCACGCGCGGCGGCAAGCGCCGCGGGACCCGCGTTCAGGGCAAGCGGTAGCCGCAGGCGCGCAGCGTCGCCGCGAGCCGGATCAACGGCAGGCCGATCAGCGCGGTCGGGTCGCGGTTGTCGATCGCCTCGAACAACGTGATCCCGAGGCCCTCGCACTTGAAGCCGCCGGCGCAGTCGAGCGGCGACTCGCGCGCGACGTAGCGCTCGATCTCGGCGGGCTCGAGCGCGCGGAACGCGACTTCGGTCCGATCGAGGAACTCGTGCGCGGCCGCGTCCTGGGCACGCATCACCGCGACCGCGGTCAGGAACTCGACCCGATGGCCGGCGCAGTCGCGCAGCTGCTCGATGCAGCGTGTGGCGGTGCCGGGCTTGCCGAGGATGCGCCGGCCGCCGGGGGTACCGAGCACGGCGACCTGGTCCGAGCCGATCACCCAGGCGTCGGGTGCGTCGGCGGCGACCCGTTCGGCCTTCGCGCGCGCGAGGCGGGTGACCAACGCGGACGGCGTTTCGCCCGCCCGCGCGGTCTCGTCGATCCCGGCCGGGCGGGATTCGAACGGCAGGCCGAGGCGTTCGAGGAGCTCGCGCCGGTAGCGTGAGGTGGAAGCGAGAATGAGTTTCGGTGGAGACTGCAAAAACAACGACTTGCGGCTTGTCTTTCTTTGACAGAGGGGAGGCTCGCCCCTATTATACGCGGCCCATGGCGAGTGGCTCGGACGAATCCGTCGATTGCGGGCGCTGCGCCGTGGAGCGTACGACGCTCGAACGGGAGTATCCGCTCGCAGATCTGCCGCGCTTGCGCGACGTGCTCGCCGATCCGACCGGGACCTTGCGCGCGCGGTTCGAGTTCGCGTGCGACGGGCGCGGCCGGGCGATCGCGACGGTCACGGTCGAGGCGGCCGCGCGATGGCGCTGCCAGCGCTGCGGGCGCGGTTTCGAGCGAGCGCTGCGCTCGTGCAGCGACGTCGAGTTCGTCGCCGACGAGCGGTCCGAGTCGTCGGACGACCGCGAGCCGGTGGTGGCGTCGGGTGGGCGCGTGCGGCTCGCCGATCTCGCGGAAGAGGAGTTCTTGTTGGCGGCGCCGCTGGCGCCGTCCTGCGACGAGCCCGAGCGATGCGCGCGGGCTCCGCGGCCCGCGCGCGAGAGCGTCGCGGCCGCGCCGGCGACACGGCGGCCGTTCGACGGATTGCGCGATTTATTGCAGAAAACCGAT
>JAKBCG010000074.1 GCA_021808035.1 Pseudomonadota bacterium | reverse complement strand
AAGCGTCGTCCGCGGTCGCCAGCCAGTCGTTGACGTCGCGCATGTCCTCGCGCCGGCTCGCGACGCCGAGACTCGCGCCGATCTCGTACGTCGTTCCGTCCCAGTCGGCCGCGAGCGGGTTCATCTCCCGCGCGAGGTCCCGGGCGATGGTCTCGGCCACCTCCATCGGGCAGTTCGGCAGGATCACCGCGAATTCGTCGCCGCCGAGGCGCGCGACCGTGTCGGCGGCGCGCACCCGCTTGCGCAGCACGTCCGCGACCCGGCGCAGCACCGCGTCGCCGGCGGCGTGACCGCCGGAGTCGTTGACCCCCTTGAAATGATCGAGATCGATCGCGATCAACGCCGCCGGCGTCGACAGATGCGAGGACTGCGCGAAGGTCTCGCGCAGGCGTTCATTGAACAAGGTGCGGTTCGCGAGCCGGGTCAGCGGATCGTGGGTCGCGCGAAATTGCAGTTCCCGCGAACGTTCCACGTCGCGGGATGCGTCGCGGAACAGGATCACCGTCCCGGCGACGATGCCGTCCGCGTCGATCACCGGCGATATCACGTCGACGATGTGCATCACCGAGCCGTCGGGCCGATGCAGCAGCGCGGCGACCTCGCGCTCGCAGGTCTTGCCGTGGATCAGGCAGCGCGCCAGCAGGTTCGGCGCGCGCCGGCCGGTGGCGGCGTCGGTCAGGTGGATCACCTCGTCGAGCCGGCGGTTCACCGCATAATCGGCGTCGAGCCCCATCAGCCGCGCGGCCGAGTCGTTCAGGTAGGTGATCCGCGTCTGTGGATCGGTGGTGACGACCGCGTCGGCGATCTTCGACAAGGTCACCTTCAGCCGTTGCCGTTCCTCGGCGACCTTCGCTTCGGCGTGCCGACGGTCCTCGATGCTCTCGATCTGCACGACGAGATGCCGCGGGCCGCCGTCCTCGTCGCGGACCAGCGAGACCGCCGAATGAGTCCAGATCCAGTGCCCGTCCTTGTGGCGGAAGCGCCGTTCGACTTCGTAGGACGTGAATTCGCCGTTCACCAGCCGCCGGCGCCGATCCGCGCTGTCGTCCCGTTCCTGCGGATCCGCCGGACCGCCGAAGGGCATCGTGCGCAGTTCGTCCTCGGTGTAGCCGAGCATCCTCTGCAGCGCCGCGTTCGCGTACGTCCAGATGCCGTCGAGGTCGACGATCAACATTCCGATCGGGGAGTGTTCGATCGAATCCCGGAACCGGCGCTCGCTCGCGCGCAGTGCCCGGGCGATCCCGCGGCGTTCGTCGCTCCCGATGCCGACCGCGACCGGCGGCAACAACGCCGTGAACAGGCCGATCACCGGAAACCCCGCGAGCGCGGTGATCGAATGCGCCGCGACCAGCGCCGCCGGGCGGACACCCACGCCCCACAGCGTGGCCATCGTGAGCCCGCAGGCCGCGCTCAGCAGCGCGGTGCCGAAGCCGCCGAGCCGATAGGCGGCGATCATCAAGGCCATCCCGGTCAGCACGAACGGCAGGTCCCCGAGCCGCATCTCGAGGTACACGCCGACGACGTAGCCCACGAAGAGCAGCGCGTTCATCGCGAGGAACCGCGGACGCACCAGCCGTTGCCATGCCGCGACGGTGCACAGCAGGATCGGGGGCGCCATGAGGCATGCGCCGAGCGAAGCCGACGTCCAGCCGAGACGCAGGTCCGCGGGGAACGAGGTGCCCGATCCGACGAGGCGATCGATGCCGCCGCCGGCGACCGCGGCGAGTCCCGGCGCGAGCACGCCGAACAGCAGCGCTGCGATCGACGCCTGGTACATCGACACGCGGGGAAACGCCTGGCGTCCGATCAGCCGCACCGAGCCGGCCATCAGCGCGACGTCGAGTACGCGGGTCGCGGCGCCGCCGGCCACGGCGGCGATCCCGGGCGCGCCGCACAGGGCTTCGGCGAGCGCGGCGGCCGCGAACAGCAACCCAAACGCGCGCGGCCAATGTGGCCGGGCGAGCCGCAGCAGCGCCGCGGCCGCGAGCGCATCGGCCGGCCCCAACAGCGCGACACCGAGCGTCACCCGGGTGAACCGCCCGACCGCGATCGCCGCGAGACCGTAGGCGAGGGCGATCGCCGCCTCGCCCGCGGCGGACTCACCGAGCGAACGCGACAG
Organism: Pseudomonadota bacterium; assembly: GCA_021808035.1. Classification (GTDB taxonomy): domain Bacteria; phylum Pseudomonadota; class Gammaproteobacteria; order Steroidobacterales; family Steroidobacteraceae; genus Bog-1198. The sequence goes on along the minus strand of JAKBCG010000074.1, from coordinate 7,443 downwards.
CGCCGACCGTGAGACCGTCCATTGGTGCGTACCCGCCATGATCACCCGCCGTCCATCGAACGATTCGAACGCTAGCAGAGCGCGCGTGCCCCCCGCCGGACGCAACTCTCATTCCACGACGCGCGAAACGTGCATCGTGACGTGATTCGGGCTACGCCGGTCGACCCATATGTCAAATCGTCGCTGGCCGGCGGCGGCCGGCCGACCGCCGCGCGGGGCACGCGCGGCCGTGCCTTGGGGCGCGCGCGATCGATTACTATCGGCGGATGCACGAGGCATCCTCGAGGAGCTCCAAGGCCGTCGGCTTCGGGATCGAGGCGCTGCCGCGCATCGTCCGCGGCGAGGGCAGCTACCTGATCGACGCGCGCGGCCGGCGCTATCTCGACGGCTCGGGCGGCCCGGCCGCGTTCAGCATCGGCCACGGCAATCGCGAGGTGAACGCGGCGATCGCCGCGCAGCTCGAACGGGTCGCGTGCGGCTATCGGTACCTGTTCACCAGCGAGGCCCTGGAGGACCTGACCGCGCTCGTGCTGGGGCTCGCCGGCGGCGATTTCGAGCACGTCGTGTACACCTCGAGCGGCTCCGAAGCGGTCGAGTCGGCGATGAAGCTCGCGTTGCAGTATTTCGACGCCTGCGGCGTGCCCGGGCGGCGGCATTTCATCGCGCGGGAGCGTTCCTATCACGGCAATACGCTCGGCGCGTTGTCGGTGTCGGGCTTCGCGGAACGCCGCCGGCCGTTCGAGGGGAGCCTCCTCGACGTGTCCTTCGTCTCGGCCGCGAACGCGTACCGCCCGCCGGCCGGCGTCGCGCCGGCGGACCGGATCGATCATTGGGCGGCCGAACTCGATGCCCGCATTCGAACGATCGGGCCGGAGCGCGTCGCCGCGTTCATCATGGAGCCGGTCGTCGGCGCCGCCGGCGGGGCGGTCCCGGCGCCTGCGGGCTATGCCGCGGCGATCGCCGCGGTTTGCCGGCGTCACGGAGTCCTGCTGATCGCGGACGAGGTGATGTGCGGTGCCGGTCGCTGCGGGAGCTGGCGGGCGCTCGAGGTGGACGGCGTGGTGCCGGACGTGATGGCCGTCGCGAAGGGCCTCGCCGGCGGCTACATTCCGATCGGCGCGGCGCTCCTGCGGCGGGAGATCGGCGCGACGATCCTCGCACGCCATGGCGCGTTCATGACCGGCCACACCTACTCGGGACACACCGCCGCCTGTGCCGCGGCGCTCGCGGTCCAGCGGCTGATCGAGCGTGACGGGCTGATCGCGCGGGTGCGGGAGCGCGGGCCGCGGCTCCTCGAGTGGCTGCGCGAGCGGCTCGAGCCGATCGCCGCGGTCGGCGACGTGCGCGGGCGCGGATACCTGATCGGGATCGAGCTCGTGCGCGACCGGGCGACGAAGCGGCCGTTCGAGCCGCAACGAGCGGTCGCGCAAGCGGTCGCGCGCCACGCGTTCGAGCACGGGCTGATCGTCTATCCCTGCGCCGGCAACGCCGGCGAGGGTTGCGGCGACACGTTGATCGTCGCGCCGCCCTACAACGCGAGCGACGCCGAGCTCGATGAGCTCGTCGAGAAGCTGTCCGCGTCGCTCGCCGCGACCCTGGCGCCGCCGCGGGGTCCGCGAGGTGCTGCGCGGGCCGCGGGATCGCGGTAATCTGGCGTGAACCTCAGGGAGCCGCGTCGATGCGCCAACGCCTCACCGATTTCGCCTTCGCCCTCGTGATCGCCGTCGGGCTCGCGACCGCCGCCGCGCGGCCGGCGCGAGCGGTCGCCGCGCCCACCCCGTTGCTGCAGGCGGACGCGGGACTCGCGGCTGCGGTCAATGCCGCCAACGCGGAGGCCTGGGTCGCGTTCTACGATCCCCGGGTGATCGTCCGACTGCCGGGCGCGAGTCTCGTCGAAGGCAAGGACGCGGCGCATCGGGCCGCGGCGCAGCTGCTCGCGCGGCGGATCGGGTCGTTCTCGTGGACGCCGGCGCGCTGGAGGCTGAGCGCGTCCGGACGGCTCGCCTATGTCTACGGCGCCTACCAGCTGCGCTTCGAGGATGGGCGGGTGCCGATCCGGGGCGAGCGCGTCGAGATCTGGCGCGAGCGCCGCAACGGCGGCTGGGATTGCATCGTCGATGCCTGGAATCCGCCGCTGCCGCCGGTCGACGAGTCGGCGCCGCCGGCACCGGCCGCGCCGATGGCGGCTGTCGCACCCCCGCCGCCGGCACCGGCCGCGATGGCCGCGCCGGCCGCCGCATCGCCCGCGGTGCCGATCCGCGCGGTCGATGCGAAGTACGGTGCCGAGCCGATTAATTACGAGGCGGCAATCCGCCATTACTTCGCGGTGAATTCGGCGGATCCCGCGTCGGTCGTCTACCGGCGGATCAGCGCCCCGGTGCGGGGCTACACGACCGCGATCGCGGGCGCGGTGTTCATGCACGAAAAACGGTTCTACGGCTGGAAGGTCGAGGCGACAGTCGACGCGAAGGACGCCCACGGCCGGGCGGTTCGCGCCCAGACCTACACGTTCCTGTTTCGCGGCGAGACCATCGTCCGGGTCGTCAGGCCGCTGCCGACCGGTTGACGCGGCGATGCCACTGACGCCATTTCACGTAGCGGTCCCGGTCCGCGACATCCCCGAGGCGCGGCGCTTCTACGGCGGCGTGCTCGGCTGCCCCGAGGGCCGCAGCGATACCGATTGGGTCGACTTCGACCTGTTCGGACACCAGTTCGTGTGCCACCTGAATCCCGCGCTCGGACCGACCGGGCAGGTCGGCCATCATTTCAATCCGGTCGACGGCGATCGCGTGCCGGTGCCGCATTTCGGCGTCGTGCTGCCGATGCCGGCATGGCAGGCGCTCGCCGACCGGCTGCGCGCCTGCGGCACGCGATTCATCATCGAACCGCACGTTCGGTTCGCCGGGAAGCCGGGCGAGCAGGCGACGTTCTTCCTGCTCGACCCGTCCGGCAACGCGCTCGAGTTCAAGGCGTTCCGCGACATCGCCGCGCAGTTGTTCGCGCGGGAATCCGGCGGCGGGCGCTGAATCCGCGATGCGGTTCCAGGACATCGTCGTCGGCGCGGTGCATCGCGCCGGACCCCGCGAGATCGGCGAGGCGGAGATCGTCGAGTTTGCGCGCCGCTACGACCCGCAGCCGTTTCACGTCGATCCGGCGGCCGCGGCGCAGACGCGCTGGCGCGGCTTGATCGCGAGCGGGTGGATGACCTGCGCGATCGCGATGGAACTCGCGGTCGGCAGCGTGCTCGCGGGCTCCGACTCGTTCGGCTCGCCCGGCGTCGAGGCGCTGCGCTGGGAGAGGCCGGTGCGGTCCGGCGACCGGCTGTCGCTCACCTTGACGGTGCTCGAGAAGCGCGTCGCCTCCGCCGGCGGTACCGGGATCGTCCGCTGGCGCTGGGAACTCGAGAACCAACGCGCCGAGCGTGTGATGTCGATGACCGCGACGAGCTTCTTCGACGTCGCTCCGGCGGGGACGCCCCGGCCCTAGTGCGAATGCCGGTGGTGCGCGTCCGGGAAATGAGGATGCGAATGGTGTAGCGGCTCGTGCCGATGCGGGTGCACGTGCGGCTCGCGGCCGACCCAGCCGTCGGGATGCGCGTGACGATGGTGCTCGTCATGAACATGCGGATGCTCGTGCTGGAGCGCTTCGTGCACGTGGGCGTGGGCGTGGCGTTCCGACAGGTGCAGCCACACGCCGAGTCCCATCAGCGCCGCCGCGCCGGCGAAAGCGGGCGTCGGATGCGCGCCGCCGATCCCGATCGCGAGCGCGGCGCCGATGAACGGCGCGGTCGCGAAATAGGCGCCGGTGCGACCGCTGCCGAGCTCACGCAGCGCGACCACGTAGAGCGCGAGGCTGATGCCGTATCCGCCGAACCCGAGTAGCAGCGCCGCGCCGATCGCGGGGACCGACGGCGCCGGGGAGGCCGCGCCGAACGCCGCGGCGAGCGCGAGGTTCGCGAGGCCCGCGACCCAGCCCTTCAGCGCGGCGATGAACAGTGCGTCGCCGGTCGCGATCCGGCGGGTCAGGTTGTTGTCGACCGCCCAGCATGCGCAGGCGCCGGCGATCGCGAGCGCACCGGCGCCGCCGCGGCCGGGTGCGGCGTGCGGCCACGCGAGCAGGGCCGCGCCCGCGACGATCGCGAGCATGCCGAGCACCACGCGCGGGCCCGCATGCTCCCGGAACGCGAACCAGGCGAGCAGCGCGGTGAATACCGCCTCGAGGTTCAGCAGGAGCGACGCGTCCGCGGCGCTCGTGCGGCGCAGGCCGAGCATCAACAGCGCCGGCGCGAGCATTCCGCCGCAGGCGGTCGCCGCGGCGAGCCACCGCCCATCGCCGCGCGCGAGCGCGGGGCCGCGCCAAGCGCGGTCGCGGAGCACGCGGACCAGCGTCAGGCCGGCGCCGGCGCCGAGATACAAGGCGCCCGCGAGCGTCCACGGGGCGATCGCGCGCAGCAACTCCTTCGCGAACGGCGTGGTCGCGCCGAACAGCGCGGCCGCGCCGAGCGCGGCCGCGATGCCGCGATGGCGGCGATTCCCGGGATCGAACGACGCACGGCGCATCGCGCATCAGTCTAGCGCGTTCCGGCGAACGCGCGCGGTGCGGTCGACCTTGACGGCACGCGGGTCGGAGGCCGTACAGTGGGCGCATCGATCGATCACGAGGAGTCGGACATGGGCAACGACCACGAGGCGAAGACGGTCCTGGCGATCACCGGCATGACCTGCGGGGGTTGCGCGAACACGGTGACCCGCGTGCTCACCCGCGTGCCCGGGGTCGAGGGCGCCGCGGTGGACCTGGCGAGCGGTCTCGCGACGGTGACCGGCCGGGCGAGCGCCGCCGCATTGATCGGCGCGGTCGAGGCCGCGGGCTTCGGCGGCCGTCTCGCGGAGCCGGCGACCGGACCGTGACCGGGACCGCGGCGTCGCCGCAGCAGGAAGGAGACGTTGCGGCGGCGGCGCGCGGGGAGCCGGGCACCGCGGTGGCGCTCGAGCGGCGCGAGCTGCGCGTCGGCGGAATGAGCTGCGCCGCGTGCGTGCAGCGCGTCGAGCGGGCGCTCACGGCCGTGCCCGGCGTCGTCGGCGCGGACGTGAACCTCGCGACCGAGCGCGCGGTGGTCGCGGCGCGCGAGGGGGAGCTGCGCACCGCGGACCTGATCGAGGCGCTGCGTCGCGCCGGATACGACGCCGAGGTGATCACCGGCGATCTCGCGCGCGATCGGCAGATCGACGCGGCCGCCGCCCGGCGGCTGCGGTCCGAGGGGATCCGCGTCGTCGCGGCGATCGCGCTGAGCGCGCCCCTGCTCGCGCCGATGGCCGGTGGCGCACTGCCCGGCGCGGTGCAGTTCGCGCTCGCGACGCCGGTCCAGTTCCTGTTCGGCGCGCGCTTCTATGCCGGCGCGTGGAAGGCGCTGCGCGCGCGCGTCGGCAACATGGACCTGCTGGTCGCGCTCGGGACCTCGACCGCTTATTTCTACAGTCTTGCGCTGTGGATCGAGACGCCGCGGCGCACCGACCTGTATTTCGACTCCGCCGCGGTGGTGATCGCGCTCGTCAGCGTCGGCAAGTGGCTCGAGGCGCGCGCGAAGCGATCGACGACCGCGCAGATCCGCGCGCTGATGTCCCTGCGTCCGGAACGGGCGCGCGTCGAGCGGCCGGGCGGTGAGGTGGAGGTTCCGGCCGGTGACGTCGCGGTCGGCGACGTCGTCGTGATCCGTCCCGGCGAGCGGGTGCCGGTCGACGGCCGGGTGATCGCTGGTATGAGCGAGGTCGACGAGAGCCTCGTGACCGGCGAGAGCCTGCCGGTCGCGAAGGCCCCGGGCGATTCCGTGACTGGCGGCGCGATCAACGGCGACGGGTTGCTGCGCGTCGAGACCACCGCGGTCGGCGAGCGCTCGACGCTGGCGCGGATCATTGCGCTGGTCGATCGCGCGCAAGAGAAGAAGGCGCCCGTGCAGCGGCTCGTCGACCGGGTCGCGGCGGTCTTCGTGCCGGCGGTCCTCGGAGTGGCGGCGCTCACGTTCCTCGTGTGGTGGTTGCTCGCCGGGAATCCCGCGGCCGGGGTGATCGCCGCGGTGTCGGTGCTCGTGATCGCGTGCCCTTGCGCGCTCGGGCTCGCGACCCCGACCGCGCTCATGGTCGGCACGGGCGTGGCGGCGCGCGCCGGGCTCCTGCTCCGCGACGTCGAGGCGCTCGAGCGCGCGCACCGCCTCGACACGATCGTCCTCGACAAGACCGGCACCGTGACCACCGGGCAGCCTGCGGTCGCCGAGATCCTGAGCTTCGGCGGCGACGAGCGCGAACTGCTCTCGATGGCGGCCGCCGCGCAGACCGGCAGCGAGCATCCGCTCGCGCGCGCGGTGCTCGCGCGCGCCGCGGGCCTCGCACTGCCCCCGCTCGAGGAGTTTCGCAGCCGTCCCGGTCTCGGCGTGCTCGCGCGGGTCGGCGGCCGACGGATCGCGATCGGCAATCGCCGGCTGATGGCCGAAGCCGGCGCATCCGTCGAGGCGGGCGAGGCGCGGGCGGCCGCGCTCGAGACGCGCGGCGCCACGGTCGTGTGGGTCGCGACGCTCGATCCGGCGCCCGCATGCGTCGGCGCGTTCGCGATCGAGGATCCGATCCGGCCGACCTCGGCGGCCGCGGTGCGCCGCCTGCGGGAGATCGGCGTCGAGACCGTGCTGCTCTCCGGCGACCACGAGCGCACCGTCGCCGCGGTCGCCGCGGCGCTCGGCATCAGCCGGTTCTTCGCCGGCGTCGTGCCGGCGGAGAAGGCCGAGCACGTGCGCCGGCTGCAAGCCGAGGGTCATCGGGTCGGCATGGTCGGCGATGGCGTGAACGATGCGCCCGCGCTCGCCGCGGCCGACGTCGGCATTGCGATCGGCACCGGCACCGACGTCGCGATGCAGACCGCGGGCGTCACGCTGCTGCGCGGGGATCCCCTGCTGATCGCGGACGCGATCGACGTGAGCCGCGCGACCTACCGCAAGATCGTGCAGGGACTGTTCTGGGCGTTCTTCTACAACGTGATCGGGATGCCGGCCGCGGCGCTCGGCTGGCTGAACCCGATGGTCGCGGGCGCCGCGATGGCGCTGTCGTCGGTCACCGTGGTCACGAACGCGCTCAGCCTGCGGCGCTGGCGCGCCGCCGCCTCGATTGCGGCCCCGCCGCCAGTTCGCTAAGCTCCAACGTTTCCTCCGTCCGGGAGTCTCGAATGCTGAACCTCGTCGCCGGGTCCGGATCCTCTCGCAAGCTGGGCACGATCGCCGCGTCCGCGGCACTGCTGCTCGTCGCGGTCGGCGCTCGGGCGGCCCCCGCGCACGCATTCCTCGGCGGCAAGCTCGAGTGGCGCAGCATCGGCCCGAACATCGGCGGCCGGGTCGTCGCGATCGCGGGCGTGCCGGGCGAACCGAACCTGTTCTACATGGGCAGCGTCGACGGCGGCGTGTGG
>JAKBCG010000073.1 GCA_021808035.1 Pseudomonadota bacterium | reverse complement strand
GAACCCGACGACGTGCCCGGTGACCTCGCCGGCGGGGTAGAAGCGCTGGTACTCGCGCATCAGGTACACGCCGGGAATGTCGAGCGCCTTGACCCGCGCCGACTGATCCGGCGGCAGGTGCCGGGCGACGAACAGGAACTGGCGGTCGAGGTGCCCGGTGATCTGCCGCGCGAGCGCGCCGTTGCGTTCCTTGAGTGCCCGCGCGAGCCGCGGCAGCGCGTCGAGGTTGCGATCGACGACCTGCGGGTTCACCCACACGCTGTCGACCGGCGTGCTGATCGCGAGCGGCTCGCCGTTGCGGTCGAGGATCTCGCCGCGATGCGCCGGGATCGTGATCACGCGCAGCGCCCGCTCGTCGCCCTGCTTCAGGAGGAAGCGGTGGTCGACGAGCTGCAGGTCCACCGCCCGCGCGGCGAGCAACGCCGCGCCCGCGACCACGAGCCCGAGCACGAGCGCGGATCGCCACCGGTACCTGCCGTAGCGCGCGTCGTGGTCTGCCGAGCGCGGCTTCACGGACGGACGATCCGCACGTCGGCGGGCGGCGGCATCACCATGTGCAGCTTCGCGCTCGCGGTCTTCTCGACCAGCGCGTTCGAGGACCACGTGCTCTGCTCGAGCTCGAGGCGGCCGAGCTCGGTGTCGAGCGCGTCCCGCTGCGTGTTCAGTTGCTCGAGACGCGCGAACAGCACGCGCGCCTCGTAGCGTTCGTACACCACCGCGGTCGCGCTCGCGAGCACCGCGAACCACAGCGCCGGCAGCAGCACCGCCAGGATGCGCCGCGCGTTCATGCCGCGAGCTCCGCCGGCAGCCGCTCGGCGACGCGCAAGCGCGCGCTGCGCGCGCGCGGATTGCGGGCGATCTCGGCGTCGTCCGGCACCGCGGGCTTGCCGATCAGGCGCAGCCGCGCTCGCGCGTGCCCGGGGATCTGCGGCAAGCCCGCGTAGAGCGGATCGGGCGAGGCATGCCGGCGCAGGAACCGCTTCACGATCCGGTCCTCGAGCGAGTGGAAGCTGATCACGGCGAGGCGGCCGTGCGGCTCCAGCCGTTCGAGCGCCGCGGCCAGCGCGGACTCGAGCTCGCCGAGCTCGTCGTTCACGTGGATCCGCAGCGCCTGGAAAACCCGGGTCGCCGGGTGCTTGTGACGCTCGCGGGTCGGGCTCACCCGCGCGATCATCTCGGCGAGCTGCAGCGTGCGCTGGAACGGAGCGTTCCTGCGGTCGGCGACGATCGCGCGCGCGATGCGCATCGCGAAACGCTCCTCGCCGAACTCGCGGAATATCCGTGCGAGCTCCTCCGCGGCCGCGCCGTTCACGACGTCGGCGGCGCTCGGACCGGCATCGCGGTCCATGCGCATGTCGAGCGGCCCGTCCTGCAGGAAGCTGAACCCGCGCGCCGGATCGTCGAGCTGCGGCGAGGACACGCCGAGATCGAACAGGATCCCGTCGAATCGCAGGCCCGGCCGGACGCGGTCCGCGCACGCCGCGAGTTCGGAGAAGCGCGCGAGAAAGATCGCGACCCGCGGGTCCGCGCCGAAGCGCGCGCGTGCCGCGGCGACCGCATCCGGATCGCGGTCGAGACAGAGCAGCCGGCCACCGGGACCGACGTGTTCGAGGATCGCCGCCGCGTGGCCGCCGCGGCCGAAGGTCGCGTCCAGATAGACCCCGTCCGGCTTCACGTTCAGCGCGGCGACGGCCTCCAGCTGCAGCACCGGCCAATGCGTTCCGTTCGCGTATTCTCCGCCGCTCATCGAAGCCCCGCGCTGCTCGCGACCGATCAGAGCGTCAACGTTTCGAGTTCTGCCAGCAGATCGCTCGCCGAATCCTCGCCTGCCAGCCATTCCTCGCGTCGCGCCTCCCAATGCGCTTCATCCCACAACTCGAACCGCGTCCCCTGCCCGATCAACACCGCGTCCCGGGTCAACGACCCGAACTCGCGCAGCTTCGGCGGCAGCAGCAGCCGGCCATGACCGTCGAGATCGACCTCGGTCGCATGGCCGACCATCAAGCGCTGCAGGCGCCGCGCCTGGGGATGCAAGGTCGGCAGCTGCATGAGCTTGATTTCGATCGTCTCCCAGTCGGGCAGCGGGTAGATCAGCAGGCACCGATCCTTGTCGACCGTGACCACCAGGCGGCCGCCACAGATTTCCTGCAGCCGCTCCCGATAGCGGGTGGGCATCACGACCCGACCTTTGGCGTCGAGAGTCAACTTGTTGGCGCCGCGAAACATCGGTGAATGGGTCTCGCGACCCATTATTCCCCACTTTTTCCCACCTGTTGCCACTATAGGGATCGGTGGCGCGGACTGTCAACGCTTTGGAGTAAAAAAAGTCCCGTAACGACAGTCACTTAGGCGCCATTCCCGCTCGCAGGGGACGTCGGCGGCGAAGCCTTGAGTTAATTCAAATTGTTAGCTGACTTTCTTGGAATCGACCGCAGGTATCGCGGTCGCCAGGAAGGGATCAGAGAGTCGGCCGTTAAGCCGGGTTCTGTCGTGGACAGTCATTCCTCTGGGATGCGCGTCGCCGCGCACCTCGAGCAGCCTACCCGGAAGCGCCTGTGGGCCACAGGTCGCGGCCATCGGCACCGCTAGCTTCCCTATTTGGCCTTGCTCCAGGTGGGGTTTGCCGTGCCACCGTCGTTACCGACGGCGCGGTGCGCTCTTACCGCACCATTTCACCCTTACCAGCGCCTTGCGGCGCTTCGGCGGTATCTTTCTGTTGCACTTTCCGTGGGCTCACGCCCCCCAGGCGTTACCTGGCACCTTGCCCGTCGGAGCCCGGACTTTCCTCCATGCGCATCGCGCGCACAGCGACTGTCTGGCCGACTCTCTGGCCTCTAGAGTAACAAAAGCCGGCGCACCACGCGCCGCTCGGCATCGCACGCCTCAGGTGACCGGATCGTCGGACGGGCCGTCGGCGGCGCGCAGCGCGAGCGCGCGCCGATACGCCTCGTTGTCACGCGCACCGGCGAGCCGCGCCGCGAGCCGCGCCGCCTGGGCGAGCGGCAGTTCCGCGAGCAGCACGCGCAGCGCACGATCGAGATCCGCCGCGGCCGTGTCGGTCGTCGCGGCTGCCGCGGCGCCCTCGATCACCACGACGAGTTCGCCGCGTGCGAGCGAAGGCTCGTGCGCCGCGAGCGCGGCGAGCCCGCCGAGCTCGCCGCGCTCGACCTGCTCGTGCAGCTTGGTCAGCTCCCGGGCGACCGCGGCCCGGCGCTCATGGCCGAGCGTGGCCGCGCTGTCCTCGAGCATCTCGCGCAGGCGGTGGGGTGCCTCGTAGAACACGAGCGTCCGGCGCTCCGTCACGAGCTCGCCGAGGCGCCGCCGGCGTGCGCTGCCCCGGGCCGGCAGGAAGCCTTCGAACGCGAATCCCGCGGTCGGCAGGCCCGCGACCGACAGTGCCGCGACCGCCGCGCACGGGCCGGGCACCGCGACGATCTCGATCCCCGCCGCCGCGGCCGCCTGCACCAGCGCCTCGCCCGGATCGCTGATCGCCGGGGTGCCGGCATCGCTGACGAGCGCGACATCGTCGCCGGCCGCGATCCGGGCGATCAGCGCCGGCGTCCGCGCGCGCTCGTTGTGTTCGTGCAGCGACACCAGAGGAGTCGTGATCCCGAAGTGCCGCAACAGCACCGCACTGTGACGGGTATCCTCGGCGGCGATCAGCGCGCAGGCCGCGAGCGTCTCGCGCGCCCGCGGACTCAGGTCGCCGAGGTTGCCGATCGGCGTCGCGACCACGTGCAATCTGCCGGGAGCGGCGTTTGCCACTATAATTCGCGCCTCGAATCCGCGGGCTGCAAAAGGGTACCCAGCGTATGGCAGCGTTCCGACGACGTCCATCGAGATCGATCTGGGCACTCGCGATCGCGAGCGTGGCGCTCGCCGGCTGCAGCCTCGTCCGGCCGGTCGAGCTCCCGGGTGCCGGGGGCAACGCCGACGCGGCCGCCCTCGCCGAGCAAGGCCGTCACGCGCAGGCCGCCGAGGCCTACGCGACGCTCGCCTCCACTCATCCCCAGGATCGCGACTACGACGAACTCAAGAGCGCGCAGCAGTGGCTCGCGTCAGGCAACGCAGACGCCGCGCAGCAGGCGCTCGCCAGCGTATCGCCCGCGGCGAGCGTGCGGTTCCCGGTGCTGCGCGCGCTGGTCGGCGCGTCGGTCGGCGTTGCGAATCATGACGGCGAGGCGGCGCTGCGTGATCTCGCCCGGATCCAGCCGCCCGGCGCGCCCGGCGACGCCGCCGAGTACTGGGGACTGCGCGGCCAGGCCGATTTCCTGGTCGGCGACGTGGCCGCCGGCGTACGCGCGTACGTCGAACGCGAGCGCTGGCTCCCCGACCCTGCGGCGGTGCGCGCGAACCGCGACCAGCTCTTCACGCAGATCCGCGCCGCGGCGGCCCGCGGCGCCTCCTTCGCGAGCCCGCCCGAGACCAGCCCGGTCGTCGCCGGATGGCTCGCACTCGGCCCGGTCGCGCGGGACTTCGACCGCAATCCGCTCGGCGTCACGAGCGCGCTCGCGGCCTGGCGGGCGCATTTCCCGGATCATCCGGCCGACGCCACCGTGACCGCCGCCGAGCAGCAGGCGTTGCGCGCGGTCACCCGGTTCCCGCGGCGGGTCGCGCTGCTGCTACCGCTGTCGGGGCCGGCCGGCGCCGCCGGCGTCGCGGTGCGGGACGGCTTCCTCGCGGCCTACTTCCAGCAGGCCGCCGCCTCGCGGCCTCGGGTGCGGATCTACAACGTCGCGTCGCACCCGATCGCGACCGTGTATTCGCAGGCGCTCGCCGACGGGGCCGACTTCATCGTCGGCCCGCTGACCAAGCAGGACGTGGCCGCGATCGCGCCGCTGTCGAGCGGCCGCGTGCCGATCCTCGCGTTGAACTTCCTCGCGAACTCGATCGCGGCACCGCGCGACTTCTACCAGTTCGCGCTGCGTCCGGAGGACGAGGCGCGGATCGTCGCGCGACGCCTGGTCGCGGATGGCCGCCTGCACGGCATCGCGATCGTCCCGCAGGGCGACTGGGGTCAGCGCGTCATCGATGCGTTCCGGGCCGAGATCGACCGGCACGGCGGCGGCGTGCTGGCGGTGGGCCGCTACGCGCCGGGACAGATCAATTTCACGGACATCATCCGGACGACGCTCGAGATCGGCACGACCCCGGGTGGGCCGGCGGCCCACCGCGCCGACGCGACCTTCGTGTTCGTCGCCGGTCCGCCGAGCATCACCCGGCTCGTGATGCCGCAGCTCAAGTTCAACTATGCGGGCGACATCCCGGTGTACTCGATGCCCGACGGCTACGCGCCGAGTCCGGTCGCGAACTCCGACGTCGACGGCATGCGCTTCCCCGACATGCCGTGGATGATCTCCGCGGACCCGGTGACCGCGAAGATCCGTGCGTCGGTGGATGCGGCCTGGCCGAACCGGAGCGCGCGCTGGGGCCGCCTGTACGCATTCGGCTTCGACGCCTACCGCCTGGTCCCGGCATTGCGCTCGGGTTACCTCGCGGGCGGCACGGAGCTTTCGGGCGTGACCGGGCGGCTGCGGCTCGACGACCTCGGCCGGATCCGTCGCGGACTCGATTGGGCGGTGATCCGCGACGGGGTGCCGAACCCCCTCTGACCGCCGCGGCGGCGACGGCGATCCACGCGGCGCGCCGTCGGCGAATCCCGGCGCAAAACAGTCGATTCCCGCCAGAAAGGCGCGACGACTCGGGCGGCGTACCGGCGCGATACTGCGCGCATGCACGGGACGGCCGATCATCCTTCGCCGCGCGCAGCGAGCGGTGCGGCCGCGGAGCAGCTCGCGGCGCGATTCCTCGGGTCGCAAGGACTGACCGTGATCGCCCGCAATTTCCGCTGTCGCATCGGCGAGCTCGACCTGGTCTGCGACGACCGCGGGACGCTCGTGATCGTCGAGGTCCGCCAGCGCGCACGCGCGGACTTCGGGGGCGCGCTGCACTCCGTGACCGCGGCGAAGCAGCGGCGCATCATGCGCACGACCGCGCGGTTCCTGATGCAGGGCCGCCGCTGGCGCGACGCGCGAGTCCGCTTCGACGTGATCGGGATCGACGGGCCGCCGGACGAGCGCGCCCGACTCACCTGGGTCCGCGACGCGTTCCGCTGCCGCTGAAGGGCGGACCGTGCGCGCGCTTCCGGTCCGGCGTCGCGCCGGGGGCTACTTGACCACCTGGAGCTTCGGCCGCTTTCCCGACTTGCCGCCTTTGCCGCCCGGCGCCGCCCCTTCGCCGGCGCTCGTCGGCGGCGGCGGGCTCGGCGCATCGCCGGGATCCGGGTCGGCATCGCCCTCGGAGAAGATCATCCCCTGCCCCGACTCGCGCGAGTAGACCCCGAGCACCGCACGCACCGGCACGTACACCGAGAAGCTCGCGCCGCCGAACCGTGCATCGAACGACAACGCGTCGTTGCCGAGCTGCAGCCCTCGCGTCGCGCCGAGGCTGACGTTCAACACGATCTTGCCGTCCTTCACGTAGGGCCGGGGCACCACCACGCCGTCGACGCTCGCATCGACCACGACGTGCGGCGTCTCGCCGCTGTCGCTGATCCATTCGTGCAGCGCCCGCAGCAGGTACGGCCGACGCGGCTTCACGCGCGCATGCTCCGCTCGGCCTCGGTCAGCGCGGCCCGGAACGTCGGGCGCGAGAAGATCCCGTGCATGTACTTCACGACCGGCTGCGCCTGGGCGGAGAGTTCGACGCCGAGGAACGGCAGGCGCCACAGGATCGGCGCGATGGTCGCATCGACCAGCGAGAACTCGTCGCTGAGGAAGAACGGCTTCGCGCGGAACACCTCGGCGCTCGCGCTGATCGCCTCGCCGAGGACCTTGCGCGCCTGGGCCGCGGCCTTGCCCTGCGGGTCGGACTGGATGTCGCCGGCGATCCCGTACCAGTCGCGCTCGACCCGGTACAGCGCGACCCGGAACTGCGCCCGGGTCACCGGATCGATCGGCATCAGCGGCGGATGGGGAAAGCGCTCGTCGAGGTAGTCGATGATGACCCTCGAATCGTAGAGCACCAGATCGCGGTCGACCAGGGTCGGCAGGCTGTGGTACGGGTTCAACTCGAGCAGGTCCTCGGGCAACTCGTCGCCTCCGGCGCTGACGACGTCGATCGCGATGCCCTTCTCGGCGAGCACCAGGCGGACCCGATGGCTCCACGGATCGGTGGGCCCGGAAAACAACGTCATCACCGCGCGGCGAGTCACGACCGCCGTCTCCTGATCACGCCGGCCGCGGCCAGCCGCCGCGGCCGCGCCTTCAATGAACGTCCTTCCAGTATTCCTTCTTCAGCAGGTAGGTGAGCACGAAGAACAACGCGAGGAACAGCATCACGTACACGCCGAGCTTGCGCCGCTCCGCCTTGATCGGCTCCGCCGTGTAGTTCAGGAAGTTGGTGATGTCCGTGACGAACTCGTCGTACTGCGCGGGGGTCATCGAACCGCCCGTGCCAGGTGTCACGCCCACCAGTTCCATGCGCGTGTGCCCCGAGGCGTCGGTCACGCTCTTGTAGACGGGCTTCTGCACGCCCTGGAGCGTCGCCAGCACGAACGGCATCGCGACGTTCGGCTTGTAGAGGTTGTTCACCCCCCACAGCCGGCTCTTGTCCGCATAGAAGCCCTTCAGGAACGAGTAGATGTAGTCCTTGCCCATGTACCGGGCCATCAGCGTGAGGTCCGGGGGTGCGACGCCGAACCACTTGACCGCGTCCGCCGGCGGCATCGCCGACAGGATGTGATCGAGCGGCTTCTTCGAGGTCAGCATCAGGTTCTTCTTGAGCAACGGCAGCGGGATCTGCAGGTCCTTCGCCATGCGCTCGTAGCGCAGGTAGCGCAACGAGTGGCAACCCGAGCAGTAGTTCATGAAGTCGCGCGCCCCGCGCTGCAACGACTGGATGTCGTTGATGTTCGTGCGCACGTGCTGGAGCGGCACCTCCTGGGCGACCGCCGCCCCGAACGGAAGGAGAACCGCCGCAATCAACCAGAGTCGCTTAAGCATGACCCGTAACCCTCTCCGGCACCGGTTTCACCCGATCGATCTTCGTGTACCAGGGCATCAGCAGGAAGAACGCGAAGTACACCGCCGTGCCGACGCGCGCCAGCAATGGATAGATGCCGGCGGGTGGATGCATCCCGACGTCGCCCAGCGTGACGAACGACAGCACGAACAGCGTGAGCATGACCTTGTAGATCGGCCCCTTGTAGCGGATCGACTTGACCGGCGAGCGATCGAGCCAGGGCACGAAGAACAGGATCACGATCGCCGATCCCATCACCAGCACGCCCCAGACCTGCGTGCCGGCGAACGACGGCACCGCGCGCAGCATCGCGTAGAACGGGGTGAAATACCAAACCGGCGTGATGTCCGGCGGAGTCAGCAGCGGATTCGCCGGCGTGAAGTTCGCGCGTTCCAGGAAGAATCCGCCGAACGTCGGCTCGAAGAAGATCACCGCGCAGAAGATCAACAGGAAGCCCGCGACGCCGACCATGTCCTTGACCGTGTAATACGGATGGAACGGGATGCCGTCGAGCGGATGGCCGTCCGGGCCTTTGAGCTTCTTGATCTCGATCCCGTCGGGATTGTTCGAGCCGACCTCGTGCAGCGCCATCAGGTGCGCGATCACGAGGAAGATCAGCGCGAGCGGCAACGCCGCGACGTGCAGCGCGAAGAAGCGGTTCAAGGTCGCGTCCGCGATCACGTAGTCGCCGCGGATCCACTCGAGGAGGCTCCCGCCGATCACCGGGAGGCTCCCGAACAGCGAGGTGATCACCTGGGCGCCCCAGAAGCTCATGTTGCCCCACGGCAGGACGTAGCCCATGAATGCTTCGGCCATCAGCAGCACGAAGATCAGGCAGCCGAAGATCCAGATCAGCTCGCGCGGCTTGCGCGCCGACCCGTACATCAGCCCGCGGAACATGTGCAGGTACACGACGATGAAGAACGCCGACGCGCCGGTCGTGTGCATGTAGCGGATCAGCCAGCCCCACTCGACGTCGTTCATGATGTACTGGACGGAGCCGAATGCTTCTGCGGCGTTCGGCTTGTAGTCCATCGTCAGGAAGATGCCGGTGATGATCTGGTTCACGAGCACGAGCATCGCGAGCGAACCGAAGAAGTACCAGAAATTGAAGTTCTTCGGCGCGTAGTACTCCGCGACTTGCTCCTTCCAGAGCTTCGTCATCGGAAAGCGCGCGTCGATCCAGGCGATCAAGCCCCGGCTGTTGCCGGCGCCGGCGGAATCGGATGATGCGGACATCGGTCAGGCTCTCCTGCGGATTTAAGCGTTCTGCGAAGCGTCGTCGACGCCGACCACGATTCGCAAGTCCTTGCCGAGCGCATACGGCGGAATCGTGAGGTTCTTCGGCGCCGGTACGTTCTTGAAGACCCGCCCCGACGCGTCGTACTTCGAACCATGGCAGGCGCAGTAGAATCCGCCCGGCCAGTCCTTGCCGAGATCGACGCCGGCGACCTGGAACTCGCCGCGCCGCACCGGCGCGCTGGTCGGCGCGCAGCCGAGGTGGGTGCAGACCCCGAGGCCCACCCAGTATTCGGGATTGCGCGCCCGCGCGGCACCGGTCGCCTTGATGTAGTCGGGCTGCACCGAGTTGTCCGAGTTCGGGTCCGCGAGCAATTCGTTGTGGTCGCCGAGATGGGCGATGACGTCCTTGGTCCGGCGCACGACGTAGATCGGCTGGCCGCGCCACGCGACCACGACCATCTGGCCCGGCTCGAGCTTCGAGGCATCGAGCTCGACCGGTGCGCCGAGCGCGCGCGCCCGGGCGCTCGGGCTCCAAGAGGC
>JAKBCG010000072.1 GCA_021808035.1 Pseudomonadota bacterium | reverse complement strand
CCAGCCCCAGGTGGCTGAGGTGTTTCGCAAGGACCCGGCCGGGGCCGCGACCGCGATGTTCCGCAACGCGACCCTGCAGGGCGCGTACCTGATGCTCGCCGCCCGCGCGCTCGGCCTCGACTGCGGCCCGATGTCGGGTTTCGACAACGCCAAGGTCGACGCGGCGTTCTTCGCCGGCACACCGGTCAGGTCCAACTTCCTGTGCGCGCTCGGCGTCGGGACCGACGAGCGGCCGTTTCCGCGCAATCCCCGGCTCAGCTTCGACGAGGCCTGTCGGATCGAATGACCCCGGGGCCGGCGCGGCCCCAAGGCCCGACGCTACAGGATCGCCGAGCGGACGGTATCGCCCCCGCTCGGGTCGTGCGGTCGCGAACTGAAGCTCACCAGCACCATCGTCGTCGTCCCGGTATTACGGTACGCATGCGTGATTCCCGGCGGGATCCGGAACCGCCACGCCTCGCCGGCCGGCACGTCGACGTCGTGCAGGCCGTCCGCGTCGCGCCAGCGCACGAGGCAGGGACCGAAGACCGTGGTGAGTTCCCAGGCCTCCCGATGGTAGTGATTGCCGCGCACCGCTTGCGGTTCGGTGAGCACCACGTGCACGTTGCGCTGCGCGGCGAGCGCCGGCTCGTCGACCGGCTCGAAGAGGCTCCCCCGCTCATCGCCGTGCACCCGCAAGATCTCGATCTCGACGCCACCCGCGTTCGTCGGCACCGCGCGCATCACGCGCGCCGCCGGCGACGCGCGGCGACACCGAGCGCGCCGAGGCCGAGGAGCTCCGCCCAGCCGAACGCCCCGCCGCCGCCGCTCGGTTGAGTAACGGTGAGCGAGGTCGTCGCCGCGACCGTGTTGCCACCCGCCGGTCCCGTGACCAGCGCGTTCGGGCCGATCGTGATCGCGTAGGTGCCGGCGGTCGCGCTCTCGACCGGCGCGGTCACCGAGCAACTCCCGTTCGCCGGCACCACCCCCCCGGTGATCGCGAAGGTGGTCGTCGTGTAGGACGCGGACTCCTCTCCTCCCGTGCAACTCGTCGTCGTCTGCGGCGAGGAGGCGACGGTCAGCCCGTTCGGCAAGCTGTAATTGAACGCAGCCTCGGTCAACGCGAACGGATTCGGGTTCGTGAATGTGATCGTCAAGGTCGCGACGGCGTTCGTTGCGACGCTCGCCGGCGACACCGCCGCGGCGACCGTCGGCGCCGCGGCGTTGAACGCCACCGCCGTCGGGCACGCGCTCGCCGCGGTACCCGCGGACGCCGGTACGCCGGTCGCGGTCGGCGCCCCGCTCGCGGGCACGTCGATCGTCGCGGTGTCGGTCGCGCCCGCCGAGTCGGTCACCGTCAAGGTCACGGTGCCGGCGGTCGTGCCGGGGATCACGCTGACCTGCGCCAAGTTCGCCGCACCCGCGAGCTGCGCCCCGCCGCTCGCGACCCAGGCGTAGGCCGCGATCGTGCGTCCGCAGGACGGCGCACTGCCGCTCGCATCGAAGGTCGCGGTCTGGCCGGTCGCGACCGTGGCCGGCAGCACCACCGCGGCGATCGGCCGCTCGGCCGCATCGACCGCCGCGAGCGCGTTCACCATCCCGCTGCCGCACTGCCCGCTCGGCGGGCAGGAACATTCGCCGGTCGTCGGATCGGAGCTCGGGCAGACCGGCAGATTGCCGGTATTCGGCGGGAACGGGGTCGCGCTCGCCGCGAGCCGCGCGGCGAGCTCGGCCGGCGTCAGGTTCGCGTTCACCGAACGCATCAGCGCCGCGATCCCCGCGACGATCGGCGCAGAGAAGCTCGTGCCGAGGTTCGGGTTGTTCTGATCGGTGTAGGTGTTGCCGTTCGGATCGGGCGTCGTCGTCCCGGTGTTCACCGTGGTATCGATCGAGCGCAGGCAGGGAAGCTGCGCGGTCGGGTTGTTGGCCTCGTACTCGACGCAGTTGCCCGCGGGCGCGGACAGCGTGACCTCGGGTCCGGAACTGCTGTAGCCGACCTTGGTGCCGACGTTGCGCAGCCCCGCGACCGCGACCACCCCCGGCACGAGCGCGCTGCAGTTCGCGGGCGCATCGACCGGCGCGGTACTGCCCGGATTGCCGCCGTTGCCGGCCGACGCGACGACCAGCACGCCGAGTCCGGTCACCTGGCTGAGCGCGCTCTGATAGCTCGCCGGGCAGGTGCCGGTGCCCCCGAGGCTCAGGTTGATGATGCTCGCGGGGTACGGATTGTTCGGAATCGCGTTGCCGGAAGGGTCGGTGACCGGCAATCCGGCCGCCCAGGTGATTCCCGCGATGATGTCCGAGTCGTAACCGCCGCACTTGCCGAGCGCGCGGACCGGCAGCAGCCACGGACCCCAGGTCATCCCGGCGATCCCGGTCGCATTGTTGGTCAGCGCGCCGAGGATCCCGGACACGCGGGTGCCGTGCCAGGAACTGTTGACCGGCAGATAGGTGCCGCTGGTCGCCCCCGGCTGGCCGCATACGGCCTGCGGAAACAGGTTGTTGCCGTATTGGTCCAGGTAGCCGAAATCCGTGGTGCTCACCCAGTCGCCCGGGTCGGACGGATCGGGGTCCCAGCCGTCGCCGTCGTTCGCGACGAGGTAGGTGCCGAGCGGACCGGTCTGATTGGGATGGTTGTTCCCGGTGCTGTAGTCCTGACCGACGAAATCGTAGCCCGGCAGCAGCCGGCCGCCGAAGCCCGCGCGACCGAGGTCCGGGTGGTCGAACAGCACCCCGGTGTCGACGTCGGCGATCACGATCCCGGGGCTCCCCGTGGTGACCGCCCAGGCATCGACCGCGTCGGTCGCCGCGAGGTCGTTGTCGAGCGACGTCGCGGTCGCCGGCGGCGCGCGCAGGTACCACTGGCCGTTCGCGTAGCTTTGCGTCGGGGTACAGCCGACCGAGGGGTCGCAGACCGTCGTCCCGGACGACGGAAACAACGGATCGTCCGGCGTGACCGCCTGCAGCGCGAAGCGGCGATGGTCGACGCTCGCGAACGCGACCGCGGGGTCCGCGCGCAGCTTCGCGAGCGCGCGCGCGACTTCGGCGCCGTACAGCGTTCGTCGCAATACCAGCAGGTGCAGGCTCGGCGTCAGCTGCCGCGTGGTCGCGACCGAGATCCCCGCGCGATTCGCGAGCGCGATCGCATCGCGGGGCCAGGTGCGCGCCTGCACGACGCGCCGTGCCTGCAGGTGCGCATGGGCGGCGATCGAGGTCACCATTGCGTTCGACGCGGTCACCTTGAAGCCGACGATGATCCGGCTCGCCTCGGGCCCGATCGCGATCGGCGCGCGTCGCACCGGGTTCCATTCCTGCGCCCGCGCGCTCGCCACGGCGAGCAACACCATCAGGCTCCCGGCCCACCAGCCGATCGGTCTCGTCACCATGTCGACTCCGCCCAGCATCCCCGCCCGCATTCTAGTACAATGCCGGCATTCCCCGACGATCGTTTTGCGAAGGATGGTGCCATGTACGACGAGCGCAAATTCTACATCGACGGCCGCTGGGTCGACCCGGTCGAGCCGAAGACCTTCGAGGTGATCAATCCCGCGACCGAAGCCGTCGCCGGCACGATCTCGATGGGCGGCCCGAAGGACGTCGATCTCGCGGTCGCGGCCGCGCGGCGCGCATTCGACGAGTTCTCGCGGACGACGCCCGCGGAACGCCTCGCGCTGCTCGAGCGGATGCTGGAACGCTACCAGGCGCACTACGAGGAGATCGCGACCGCGATCTCGGTCGAGATGGGCGCGCCGATCACGCTCGCGAAGGGCTCTCAGGCGGGCTGCGGCACCGGCCACCTGGGCGCGATGATCGAGGTGATGAAGACGTTCCGGTTCGAGGAGATGCGCGGCAAGACGCGGATCACCCTCGAGCCGGTCGGCGTGTGTGCGCTGATCACGCCGTGGAACTGGCCGGTGAACCAGGTCGCCGCGAAGGTCGTGCCGGCGTTCGCGGCCGGTTGCACGATGGTGCTGAAGCCTTCCGAGTTCTCGCCGTTCAGCGCGATCCTCTGGGCGAAGGTGATGCACGAGGCCGGCGTGCCGAAGGGCGTGTTCAACCTCGTGAACGGCGACGGCCCGAACGTCGGCGCCCCGCTCGCCTCGCATCCGGACGTCGACATGGTCGCGTTCACCGGATCGACCCGCGCCGGCACCGAGATCGCCAAGAGCGCCGCGGCGACCGTGAAGCGCGTCCAGCAGGAACTCGGCGGCAAGTCGCCGAACATCCTGCTGGAGGACGCGGATCTCGAGCGGGCGGTGAAGCGCAGCGTGCTGCACGTCTTCCAGAACACCGGTCAGTCCTGCAACGCGCCGACGCGGCTGCTGGTGCCGGAGTCGAAGCTCGCGGGGGTCGAAGCGCTCGCGCAGAAGATCGCCGCCGGCGTCATCGTCGGCGATCCCGCATCGCCGACCACGACCATGGGCCCGGTGGTCTCCAGGATCCAGTACGACCGCGTCCAGTCCTACATCCAGAAGGGCATCGCCGAGGGCGCGAAGCTGCTGGTCGGCGGGCCGGGCCGCCCCGAGGGCATCGCCAAGGGCTATTTCGTGCGGCCGACGATCTTCTCGAACGTGCGCAACGACATGACGATCGCGCGCGAGGAGATCTTCGGGCCGGTGCTCGCGATCCTGCCCTACAAGACCGAGGAGGAAGCGATCCGGGTCGCGAACGACACGCCGTACGGTCTCGCCGGCTACGTCTGGTCGCAAGACAACACGCATGCGCGTCGCGTCGCGAGCCGGATCAGGGCCGGTCAGGTCGCGATCAACGGCGCTTCCGGCGACTGGCAGACTCCGTTCGGCGGCTTCAAGATGTCCGGCAACGGCCGCGAGTACGGTGAGTACGGACTGCGCGACTTCCTCGAGACCAAGGCGATGATCGGAGTCGACGCCGCCTGAAGCCGGTGACGGCCGCAATGGGCGCCGCAGTCCCGACGCCGGCGCGCGAGGTCGTGCTGCGGCTCGAGGCGGTGTGCAAGCACTACCGGCCGGACCGGCCGGCGGTGCTCGACCGCGTCGATCTCGAAGTCGCCGCCGGCGAGTACGTCGCGATCATGGGCGAGTCGGGCGTCGGCAAGACGACGCTGCTGCACCTGATCGCCGGGCTCGATCGCCCGGATTCCGGGACGGCCTTGCTCGACGGCGTCGATCTCGCGACGCTCGACGACGGCGCGCGAACCCTGCTGCGCCGCCGCTCGGTCGGCTTCGTGTTCCAGGCGTTCCACGTGCTGCCCTACCTGACCGTCCGCCAGAACGTCGAGCTGCCGCTGCGACTGCTCGGCGTCGGTGCCGCGGAACGCCGCGCGCGCACCGATCGGCTGCTCGACGCGCTCGGCATCGCGCCGCTCGCCGAGCGCCGTCCCCGTGAACTGTCCGGCGGCGAGATCCAGCGCATCGCGATCGCGCGCGCCCTCGTGCACGAACCGCGCATCGTGCTCGCCGACGAGCCGACCGGCAATCTCGATCCGGGCACCGCGAGCCGCACGCTCGCGCTGCTGCGTGCGCAGATCAAGGCGCACGCGACGGCCGCGGTGCTGATCACCCACTCACTCGCCGCCGCACGCACCGCGGACCGGATCCTCGTGCTCGACGCGCGCGGACTCTCGCCCCTCGAGGCACCTTGAGGGCGCACAGGTCCGCGATCGGCGCGGCGCTCGACGTGTGGCGTACCCTGCTCGCCTCGCAGTTGCGCGAGCAGCCGGCGCGCCTCGCGCTCGGCGTGCTCGCGATCGCGATCGGCGTCGCGCTCGCCTCGGCGATCTACCGGGTCAACGCGGTCGCGGTCGCGCAGTTCGACGGGGCCGCGCGCCGTCTGATCGGCGCGGCCGATCTGGTCGTGCGCGGATCCCGCACGGGCTTCGACGAGCGCTTGTTCGCCCGCCTCGCCCGCGACCCGCGGGTGCGCGCGGTGGATCCCGTGCTCGAGGTGTCCGCGGCGATCGCGGGCCGGCACAGGCCGCTGCGGGTGATCGGGATCGATCCGTTTCGCGCCGCCGCGTTCGGCGGACCGCTCCTCGGCGCGCTCGGCGCGTCCGCACGCGGACTGCTGCGACCCGACGGGATCCTGCTGAGCGCCGCGGCGGCGGGCCGTCTCGGGGTCGGCCGCGGCGCCGCCCTCCCCGTCGTGGTCGGCGACGCGGTCCGTCGCTTGCGCGTCGTCGGCGTGCTCCCGGCCGCCGCGGAGCCGCAAACACTCGGCCTGATGGACATCGCGTCCGCGCAATGGGCTTTCGACCGGGTCGGGCGCCTGAGCCGGATCGACCTGCGACTCGAACCGGGCGTCGATCCGCACGGCTTCGGTGCCCGGCTGGCGCGCCGCCTGCCGTACGGCGTGCACGTGATCGGCGCGAGCGAGGACACGGGGCGCACCGCGGCCGCGACCCGCGCGTACCGGGTGAACCTCGATCTGCTCGCGTCGATCGCGTTGGCCACCGGTGCGTTCCTGATCTTCGCGACCCAGTCGCTCGCGGTGCTGCGCCGGCGCGGATCGCTTGCGCTGCTGCGCGCGCTCGGCGTGACCCGCGGCGAGCTCGAGATCGCGCTCGCGGCCGAGGGCGCAAGCCTCGGCGCGCTCGGCGCACTGCTCGGCCTCGGCGGTGGCGCAGTGCTCGCCTCCGCCGCGCTCGCGCATTTCGGCGGCGACCTCGGGGTCCGTTCGATGGCCATCGCCGGGGTCGCGCCCTCCGTCGGTGTTGCGGCGAGCGCCGGATTCTTCCTGCTGGGCACCGCGGTCGCGACCCTCGGCGCCTGGGTTCCGGCGCACGCCGCGGCGGCCGAACCGCCCGCCGCCGCGCTGAAGGGTGCGAGCAGAGCGGTCCAGGCCGCGCCGGCCGCCGGCCGGGGAATCGCGGGTCTCGTGCTGTGCGCCGCGGGAGTCGGGTTCGCATTCCTGCCGCCGATCCACGCGCTACCCGTGTTCGGTTATGCCGCGATCGCCTCGCTCCTGCTCGGCACCGTGATGATCGTCCCGATCGCGACCTTCACCCTGCTGCGCGCGTTGCCGGACAGCGGATGGGTGCTGCTCGACACCGCGATCGCACAACTGCGCGACGGCATCGGTCCGGCGACCGCGAGCGTGGATGCGGTCCTCGTCAGTTTCGCGCTGATGGTCGCGATGACGACGATGGTGCACTCCTTCCGGGTCTCGTTCGAGCACTGGCTCGGGCAACTCCTGCCCGCGGACGTCGAGATGCGGGTGCCCCTCGGGGCCGATACGGCGCGATGGACCCCGACCGAGCAGGCGCGGATCGCCGCGATCACGGGCGTCGCAAGAGCAGAGTTTCGACGCACCCGCCGGATCACGCTCGATCCGGCACGCCCGCCGATCACGCTGATCGCGCGGCGCATCTCGCTCGCGGATGCGGGTGCGGTGCTGCCGCTGGTCCACGCGATCCGCGGCGCGCTTCCCGGATCGGACCCACCGGCGTGGATCTCGGAGGGGTTCGGGGACCTCTACGGTGCGAAGATCGGCGAGGTGCTGCGACTGCCGATCGACGGCATACCGCGGCGCTTCGTGGTCGCCGGGATGTGGCGCGACTATGCGCGCAGCGACGGCTCGGTCGTCGTGCCGCGCAGCGCCTACGCCGCGGCCACCGGCGATCGCACCGCGACCGAAGGATCGCTCTGGCTCGTCCCCGGCGCGAACGTCGCCGCGATCGAAGGGCGGGTCCGCGCGGTGCTCGCACCCGCCGACGCGCTCGAGATCCGCACGTCCGGCGCGATCCGCACGCGCTCGCTCCGGGTCTTCGACCAGGCGTTCGCGGTGACCTACGCGCTCGAGGCCGTCGCGGTCGCGATCGGCGTCGCCGGTGTCGGCTTCGCGATCGGCTCCACCGCGACCGCGCGGCGCGCGGAGTTCGGCATGCTCCGGCATCTCGGCCTGCGCCGTCGCGACGTGATTGCGCTGCTCACCGAGGAAGGGATCGTGCTCACCACGCTCGGCGTGCTGTACGGCTGGGCGCTCGGACTGATCCTGAGTATCGTGCTGATCGACGTCGTGAACCGGCAGTCATTCCACTGGAGCATCGATCTGTCGGTGCCGCTCGGCGGACTGCTGGCGCTCGGCGCGGCCCTGGTCGCGGCCGCGGCGGCGACCGCACTGATCGCCGGTCGGGGCGCGGTGGCCGCGGATGCGATCCAGGTCGTCCGGGAGGACTGGTGAAACGCGGGTTCGCAACGCGATGGGTCCTCACGCCGCTGCTCGCGTTCCTGCTCGCTGCCGCCGCGCACGCGGACGTATCCGCCGCGGCGGCGGTGCCTGCGCCGGCTGCCGACACGAGCTATGCCACGGTACGTCCGGGTCGCGCGCTGCGGTTCCCCGGCGACCTCGGCGCGCATCCGCGATTCCGCACCGAATGGTGGTACGTGACCGGCTGGCTGCACACCGCCGCCGGCGCCCCGCTCGGATTTCAGATCACGTTCTTCCGCGAACGTCCCGACATCTGGCGCGGCAACCCGAGCGCGTTCACACCACGGCAGATCCTGATCGCCCACTGCGCGCTCGCCGATCCGGCGAAAGGATCGCTGTGGCGGGCGCAGCGGATCGAGCGCGCCGGCTTCGGCCTCGCCGGCGCGCGCATCGGCGACACCGCGGTCTGGATCGGACGCTGGCACCTGGTGCACCGCGACGGGGTATACCGCGGGCGCTGCGAGGGCGCGAATTTCCGGCTCGATCTCGCATTCACGCCGACCGAACCACCGGTGCCGAACGGTGTCGACGGATACAGCCGAAAGGGCGCGGATCCGGACGCCGCGAGCGAGTACTACAGCATCCCGCAGCTGCGCGTGTCCGGGCGCATCGACCGCCGCGGCCACGCGGAGCCGGTGACCGGCGACGCGTGGCTCGACCACGAGTGGTCGAGCGTGTACCTCGAACGATCCGCGGTCGGCTGGGATTGGATCGGCGTGAATCTGCGCGACGGCGGATCGGTGATGGCGTTTCGGATCCGCGGCGCGAACGGCGCGGTGCTCTGGGCGGGCGGTACCGTGACCGACCCGCATCGTCGGATCCGGATCCTCTCCCCGGACGAGGTCCGGTTCACGCCGCTGCGCGACTGGACCTCGCCGCGGACCGGGATCCGCTATCCCATCGAGTGGCGCATCCACGCCGGGGATCTGCGCGTCACGCTGCGCCCGCTCCTCGCCGACCAGGAGAACGATGCGCGCGCGACCAGCGGCGCGGTGTACTGGGAAGGCGCGGTGCGCGCGCTCTCGCAGGGTCGCGTCGTCGGCCACGGTTATCTCGAGCTCACCGGCTACGGCGCGCCGCTGCGCCTGCGCTGACCCTCGCCGCGCCCGCGCCCGCCGCCGCTACACCGCGGTCGCGCCGCCGTCCACCGTGAGGATCTGTCCGGTGATGTGCGCACCGGCGTCCGACGCGAGCAGCAAGGCCGCTCCCTTCAGGTCGTCGGGTCCGCCGAGACGGCCTAGCGGCGTGCGCGCGAGCGCCTCCTCGGAAAAATGCGCGAGCGTCGCCGCGGTCATCTTCGTCGGAAAGAACCCCGGCGCGAGCGCATTCACGCGGATCCCGAACCGTCCCCACTCGGCCGCGAGCGCACGGGTCAGATTGACGACCGCGCCCTTCGAGGCGTTGTAGGCGACGGTCCCGACGCGGGTCGGCAGGTGCCCGAGAAACCCCTCGACCGAGGCCACGTTCACGATCGCGCCACGCTTCTGCGGGAGCATGAAGCCGCGCGCGATCGCCTGGGTCAGCAGGAACACCGCGGTCACGTTCAGCTGCATCACCTTGTTCCAGCCGTCGATCGGATAGTCCTCGGCCGGCGCCCCCCAGGTCGCGCCCGCGTTGTTCACCAGAATGTCGACGCCGCCCTCG
>JAKBCG010000071.1 GCA_021808035.1 Pseudomonadota bacterium | reverse complement strand
GAGCGCGCCGAGCCCGATCAACAAGCCCACCGCGACCGCGGTCGCGCTCATCACTTGGGCGATTTGAACTACGTTCTGCATCGAAGTCTCTCCAGGGTCAGATCAAGGAATGAAGGTGAAACGAAGGACGGATCTCAGTGACGTTCGGCGGCCATGCTCAGGTACACGATCGACAGCATCCCGAAGATGAACGCTTGCAGCGTGATGATCAGGATGTGGAACAGGGTCCAGATGAAATCCGCCACCAGCTGGATCGGGCCGAAAACGAAGGTCGACAGGTGCGACAGCGACGCATCGAGCGTGAGCACCGCGATCAAGACGAAGATCAGCTCGCCAGCATACATGTTGCCGAACAATCGCAGGCTCAAGCTGAGCGGCCGCACCGCCTCCTCGATCAGCCGCAACAGCAGGTTCGCCGGCGCGAGCAGGATCTTCGCGATCGCACCGTGCGCGTGAAACGGTGCCGTGAACCATTCGCTGAAGAACGTCGCGAGGCCCTTCTCGGAGATCCCGACCCACTGGATCAGCAGGAACACGCACAGCGCCATGCCGAGCGTCGTGTTGATGTCGGCGGTCGCGACCGTTCGCAGATGACCTATCCCGAGGTCGCGCGCGAGGGTCGGCAGCGCGTCGACCGGCAGCAGGTCCATGAAGTTCATCAGGAACACCAGCACGAACACCGAGATCGCGAGCGGGGCGACGAGCCGGCTCTTTCCGCCGAAGGTCTCCTTGACGATCTGATCGACGAACTCGATCAGCATC
Organism: Pseudomonadota bacterium; assembly: GCA_021808035.1. Lineage (GTDB taxonomy): Bacteria > Pseudomonadota > Gammaproteobacteria > Steroidobacterales > Steroidobacteraceae > Bog-1198. Next base: position 9,071 of record JAKBCG010000071.1, on the reverse strand, counting down.
TCGACAGCGCACTGGAACTTGCCCGGAACGCCGGGAGTGGCGCGATGCGCGGCGCGGATGAACACCACGAGGAAGGCGACCGAGAACAGCAGGCTGAAGAACACGGTGTCGAGGTGCAGCGCCCAGAACGCGCCGGGACGCAGCTGCACCGTCAAATAGGTCAGGTGGTGCTGGATGTACTCGGTCATCCCGCCGCTGGTATCACCCGCGGTCGCCGTCATTCGTTCACCCTCGTTTCATCCCTACGAACCCGAACCAGTAGCCGAATTGGGCGACGATCAGCCCCAGAACCAACGGCAGCGGCGCGAGCCGCCAGCGTTCGAGCGCCGCCCAGAGCGCGAAGACGGTCCAGGTCCACTTCAAGGCTTCGCCCGCGTACAGCGCGCGCCGCAACACCGTCGCCGCCGCGACACCCGGCAAGAACATCCGCCAACCCAACAAGCCGCTGCCGATCGCCGCGATCGATCCGCCGGCAAGCGCCGCGCCGGCCGCGGCCCATCCCCGGAATCCGAGACATGCCGACGCGACCAAGCCGGCACTGCCGAACTGCAGCAGCACGACGCGCATCACGAGCCTTCGTCCGTGACCCGCGATGCCGTTCATCGCGATGGGGTCCAGTGCTTCAGCGGCATCCGGCAGCCGAGCGTCGAGAACATAGGGGCACGCCGATGCTGGCCAAAAAAGCCGGCGCATTATAGAGACGCGCCCGGCCCCTCACAATACGTCGAAACCGAGAGGGTTTTTCGGCTTATCGCGTTCACCGGTTCCCGGCCACCGGTCACCCGATCCCGCGGCCCGGTCCGCGGTCGGGCGCTGACGCTCCGGATGCTGCACTGCATTATCCCCGGATTGTCCCGCTCGCCGTCGCGCGATCCGTCACTGGATGTGCGCGAGGATCCCCTCGAGCTCGTCGAGGCTGTTGTAGTTCACCACCAGCTTCCCCTTGCCGCCCGCACCATGCTGGAAGGCCACTTTTGCACCGAGCTTGTCGGCGAGCTCACGCTCGAGCCGCTGGATGTCAGGGTCGCGCTGCGTCGCGGGTTCGCGCCCGTCGCCCGGCGGTGCGCTCAGACGTCGCACCAGGGCTTCGGTCTCTCGAACCGACAACGCCTTCTTCGCGACGAACGCGGCGATCTCCGCCTGCTGGCGATGGGAGGCGAGTGCGAGCAACGCGCGCGCATGCCCCATCTCGAGCCGCCGCTCCTCGACCAGGTGCTTCACATCCTCGGCAAGGTCGATCAGCCGCAGCAGGTTCGACACCGCCGCCCGCGAGCGGCCGACCGCGTCGGCGACCTGTTGGTGGGTCAGCCCGAACTCCTCGATCAGCCTCGCGAAGGCGCGTGCCTCCTCCAGCGGGTTCAGGTCCTCGCGCTGGATGTTCTCGATCAACGCCATCGCGACCGCCGCCTCGTCGGGCACGTCGCGCACCACCGCCGGAATCACGTCGAGACCGGCGAGTTGCGCTGCCCGCCACCGGCGCTCGCCGGCGATGATCTCGTAGCGCAGCGTCTCGGCCTCGCTCGCGCGCGGGAGCGGCCGCACGACGATCGGCTGCACCACGCCTTGCGCCTTGATCGATTCGGCGAGCTCCTCGAGCGTGTCGTCGCGCATGTCGGCGCGAGGCTGGTATTTGCCACGTTGCAGCAGACCCACCGGGAGTTTCGCCAGGTGCTCGCCGCCCGGCGGTGTGGTCGGCGCCTCGACGCCGGCCGGCGCGCGTTTCGCGAGCAGCGGGCTCAGCTCGGCGAGGCCGCGGCCCAGAGACGGTTTTTTCCCGACCATCGTGTGTCGATCCTGGCGGTGTTCGCCGGCTTGTCGATTCGGCGCGATTATACGGATCCGATCGTGTCCTCGTCGCGCCGGATCATCTCACCGGCGAGCGCCAGGTACGCGAGCGCCCCACGGGACTCCTTGTCGTGCAGCAGCGCCGGCTTGCCGAAGCTTGGAGCTTCGGCGAGCCGCACGTTACGCGGGATCATCGTCCGGAACACCTTGTCGCCGAAGTGCTCGATCAGCTGCGCCGAGACCTCGCTCGCGAGGTTGTTGCGCGGGTCGTACATGGTCCGCAGCAAGCCTTCGATCTCGAGCGCCGGGTTGATGCTCGCACGGATCTGCTCGATCGTCTGCATCAGCGCGCTCAGGCCCTCGAGCGCGTAGTACTCGCATTGCATCGGCACCATCACCGACTCGGCGGCGACGAGCGCATTCAAGGTGAGCATGTTCAGGCTCGGCGGACAATCGACCAGGATCACGTCGAAGTCGTCGCGGATCGGCTTGAGCGCGTGGCGCAGCTTGAACTCCCGGCCGGCGATCGTGGTCAGCAGACGAACCTCGGCCGCGGTCAGATCCTGGTTGCCGGGCATCAGCATGAAACCGCCGTTCTCGATCGCGACCAACGCCTCGACTGCGGCGCAATCGCCGAGCAACACGTCGCAGCTGGTGCGGGCGAGCGCGTGCTTGTCGATTCCGCAGCCCATCGTCGCATTGCCCTGCGGATCGAGATCGATCAGCAGCACACGGCGCTTGGTCGCGGCGAGCGAAGCGGCGAGATTGACCGCGGTCGTGGTCTTGCCGACGCCGCCTTTCTGGTTTGCGATCGCAATGACCCGCTTCATGCTGCGCTCGACCTCGGCCGGGCCCGACAGATTTCCACAAGATGCCGCTCCTCGTCCAGTCCCGGCACCTCCAGACGGTGTACGCCGAGGACCCGGAAGCCCGCCGGCAGCGCGACGATCTCCCGGTCCGGACGCTTGCCCTTCATCACGAGGATCCGCCCGTCCGGTGCGCACAGATGACCGGCGTACGCGATCAAATCCGCGACCGCGGCTACCGCGCGCGCAACGACGACGTCGAACGGCCAGTCCGGGCGATAGCCCTCGGCGCGTCGGTTCACCACCTCCACGTTCTGCAGATGCAGGCGTTCGGCCGTCGCCGCGACGTACCGCGCCTTCTTGCCGGTCGCTTCGATCAGGGTGAAATGCCGTCCGGGACTCGCGATCGCGAGCGGCAGGCCCGGGAAGCCGGCACCGGTGCCGACGTCCGCGACCCGTTCGCCGCGCAGGAACGGCCACACGCTCAGGCTGTCGAGCAGGTGCTTGCGCAGCATCCCGGGGCGATCGCGGATCGCGGTCAGGTTGAACTCGGCGTTGGCGCGCTCGAGCTCCGCGAGCAGCGCGAGCAGCGCAGCGACCTGAGCGTCGTCGATCCCGACGCCGAGCGTGGCCGCGCCGGCCGCGAGCGCAGCCCGCTCCTCGATGGAGTATGCGGGATCAGTCATTGCGGACGAGCAGGGCGACGAATTCGTGAACCGGCATCGCGACGAACGTCTCGGAGTCGCTCACGCACCGCAAGATCGCCGCGCGGCGGCGCGCGCCGAACAAGTCCTCGAGGCTCGCCGCGAAGCGCGCGAGCCCATCCCTCGGATCGACCGGCGGCGGCGCAGCGCCCGCGAAAAGCGCGACCACGTCCGCGTCCGCCTGCTCCCGATCCGCATCCGGCCCGGCGGTGTTCCCGGCGCCGACGGTCGCGAGCGCCCAGAACGCACTGCGCAGACCGCGGCTGGTCGCATCGGCGCCCGCGCGGACGATGGGCGGAGCAGCCGGTCGCGCGCGCGGGTGTCGCGGCGGCACACCGTCCATCCAAGCCTGGGTCGCGGCCGCTGCGATCGTCGTGATCCCGCCACCGAGCAGCTGCGCCGCGATCGCCGCCGAAGCGACGCGCACGGCGAGGCCTGCGGCGCCGTCGGCATCCGGATACCCAGGCTCCGCCTCGAGTGCGGACTGGATCCGCGCCGCCCGGTCGAGCGAGCCGAGCAGCACGCCGATCGTCGGTGGGCTGCGCCCGAGCTCGTGGGCCCGCCGCGCGAGATAATCGAGCAACGCGAACAGCGCACCGAGATTCTCCCGGATCGGGTCGCTCCCAGGATGCCAGCCCGCGGCGATTCCGATCCCGAACGCGGCGGCGACCGGCTCGAGCTCGAGACTCGTACCGGGAATGCGGGCGCCGCGCGCCAAGGTCGCGCCGGGCACGATCGGCCCGACGAGCCGGGCGCAGTCCGGATCGCCGAGCGCCACGAACGCGGCCGCAAGTCCGTCGAGCAGCGCGTCGTGAACCGAGGCGATGCGCGCCGGCATGGCATCCGGCGCGAGTGCCGCGAACGCGGCCACGTCGCGATTGGCTAGCGGCGCCGGCGCGTCAGCCATGACCACAGCCCGGCGGCGTTGAGCTCGGCATCGAGCCGCAACAACGCCCCGCGGCGCTGCGGATCCGCCGGGTACCCATGGGCATCGAGCCGCCGCGACCAGTGCTCGTAGATCCGCGCCGCGATCGTCTCGCGCGGCGTCGGATCGTCCGCGGCGTCGCGGGCGATCGCCGCGAGTGCCTCGACGTCCGCCTTCAAGTCCGCGCCGAGACGATCGAGCGTCCCGACGCGGCTGTAATGGGTCAGATACGCGGCGGATGGGCGCCGCGCGAGCAGCCGATCGATCGACGCGAGCATCTGCGTCGGGTCGAATTGCGACGGGGTCGTCGCCGCTAGCACGAAGGCGCCCGCGGCGGTGTCGAACTCCCGGTAGCTCACCCCGAACGCATCGCCGGAGAAGACCTCGCGGGTATCCGGGTCGAACAGGCACAGATGGTGGAGCGCATGTCCCGGCGTGTGCAGCAACTCGTAGGACCGCCGGCCGAGCGCGAATCGCGCCCCGTCCTCCGCGACCTCGATCCGCTCGGCCGGCACCCCGACGAGCCCGCCGTAGAGCCGCTCGAACGCGGCGTCACCGTAGACCGCGCGTGTCGCCGCCGCGAGCTGCGTCGGATCCACCAGATGCGCCACGCCGCGCGGATGCACGATCACCCGCGCACGCGGCAGGGCGGCGGCGAGCGCTCCGGCCCCGCCCGCATGATCGAGATGCACGTGGGTGAGCACGATCGCGTCGACCGCGGCCGGGTCGAGATCGCGGGTGGCCAGCGCGGCGAGCAGACGCGGCACCGCCGACGCGGGACCGGTGTCGACGAACGCGGCGACCCCGTCGGCGACGACGAGATGGCTCGCGTCGAGTCGCGGACGCACGTAGCCGGTGTCGACCGCGAACACGCCGTCGCCGACTTCGCTGATGTCTTCGATCACGGTTTGCGCACTCCGCCGCCGTCGATGATTGAACTCGTCTCTGGAGTCGTTGTCCCTCGGTCGGGCATTATCCTCGCGCAAGCGGGACTTAGGAACGATGAGTACGACGACGATGCGGATACGACGGATCGCAGGAATGGTCGGCGGTCTCGGCTGGGCGGTTGCCGCGGTCGCGACGTCGAGCGCGGGCACGGCACCGACGGCCGTCGCGGCTCCACCCGCCCCGGCGCTGGTCGAGCAGGGCGTGCCGCCGCTGCCGGCGGGGCTCGCGCGGCCCCTCGCCGCGCTTCTCGGAATACGCGGCGCGACGCCGGTCGGCTGGACGGCGCAGGGCGCGCTGGTGGTCGCGACTCCGGTCGCGGGAACGACCCAGCTCGCGCTCGTGCGCGGCGCGGGCGATGTGCCGACACCGACGGCCGCCGATCGTGATCCACTCCCGCCGCACGTCGGTGCCTACGCGGCACGGTGGTCGAATGACAGGCGCTCGGTCGCGTTCGCGCGGCGCGCGGTCGACGGCGATGGCGACGAGATCGACGTGATCGGCGCCGCGACGCCCTTCGCGGCGCGCGTCGTCGTGACCGGCCACGGCGACTATCCGGTGCCGCTCGACTGGTCAGCGCACGATCGGCGACTGCTGGTCCGCACCACCCTGCCGAACGGCGACGTGCGGCTGTACGCGCTCGATCTGGCGGACGGGAAACGCGAGCCGATCGGGCCGCAGCCGGGGCACGGCACGATACCGGCGGCGCGGTTCGCCCGCGATCGCGACGGCGTCTACTGGATCACCAACGAAGGGACGGAATATCGCGAGCTGCGGTACCTTGATCCGACGACCGGCCGGACCGAGCGCGTGTCCGCCGCGGGCGGCGACGTGCGGGCGTTCGCGCTCGCCGGCGACGGCCGGTACCTCGCGTACACGCAGGATGACGGCAGCGGCGAACGCCTGCACGTCGTCGATCTCGCCCACGGCCGGGAGCTGGCGGTTCCACCGTTGCCGGGGCCCGGGATGGTCGATTCGCTGCACTTCGACCGGACCGGTCGGCGCCTGGCGTTCGCCTACGAGTCGCCCGTCGCGGAACGCGCCGTCTACGTGCTCGATCTCGCCAGCGGGACGCTGGCCGCGTGGACGCACGACGCGACGGGGCAAGCCGCGAGCCTGCCGCTGGTGATCCCCCGTCGGCTGCATTTTCCGACGTTCGACCGGGTCGGCGGCGCCCGCCGCCGGTTGTCGCTCGACCTGTACGAGCCGACCACGGGCGCCCGTCACCCGGTGCTGATCGTGTTCCACTCAGGGGTGCACGGACGCGTCGAGCGGCGATTCGACCCCTGGATCCGCTTCGTCGTCGACCGCTTAGGGTATGCGGTCCTCGCGCCTAACCTGCGCGGCTCGTCCGGTCAGGGCAGGACGTTCGAGACGCTGGGCGACGGTCGGCTGCGCGGTGACGTGATGAAGGACGTCGGCGCGCTGCTCGTCTGGCTCGAAACGCGGCCCGACCTCGATCCGACGCGCGTCGTCGTCGCTGGCCGCGGTTACGGGGGATATCTTGCGCTGATGACCGCGGTCTATTACTCGCCGCGGCTGCGCGGCGTCGTCGACATCGACGGAATCGCCGATTTGCCGACCTACCTGGATGACGTGCCGCCGCGGCTGGGCGCGACGCTGCGGGCCGCGTATGGCGACGAGCGCGATCCCGGTACACGCGCGTTCCTGCGGATGTTGTCGCCGCTCGCGCTCGCGGATCGGATCACGGTGCCGGTGTTGATCGCGCACGGGGGGCACGATCGACGGGTGCCACTCGCCCAGTCCGAGACCCTCGCGAGCTTGCTGCGCGTGCACCGCGTGCCCGTCTGGACGCTGATCGCCCCGAGCGAGGGCCATCGCTTCGCCCGCCAAAGCGACCGCGTCGGGCTCTACTCGGCTTACGCCGAGTTCCTGCGACGACGCGCCCGCACCGGTGACGTGCGCTGAACTCGACGCCTAGCGGCTGTCCGTCGTCGCGGTCGCGAGTGGCGAACGCTGGGTCGCGAACCAATGCGCGACGATGCGCACGTCGGCCTCGGTCTTCAGCGACGCGGCCATGCCCATCATGATCGGGCTCTCGCGGACGTAGTCTTCCGGACTCATGCCCGGATGCACGCGGCGGCCGGCGCGATACTCGTTCAGCGCCTGGACGAGATAATCCTCGTGCTGGCCCGCGAGGATCGGCGGCTTCGGAACCAGCGGCGCGGCGACGCCGGTGCCGTTCGCGCCGTGACACGCAGCGCAGGCTCCGACCTGCGGCGGCATCTTCCCGACCATCGTGGTGGTCGGCTGGATCGGCTCCGGCCCCTGCAGGTACGCGGCGATGTCCTCCATGTCCTGCTCGGACAGGGAGCTCGCCTGCGCGTGCATCGTCGGATGTGAGCGGGTGCCCGCCTTGTATTCCTGGAGCGCCGCGACGATGTAGGCGGCGTGCTGATGCCGCAGCTTCGGCACGCGGTAGTCCGGATACGCGTTACGGTAGTTGGGTATGCCGTGGCAGCCATAACAGGTGTAGAACTTTTTCTTGCCGAGTGCCGGGTCTCCCGCGGCATGAGCCGCGAGCGAGATGGTCACTCCCGCGAGGAGCGACAGGAGGAGCCAAGGTCGGCCAAAGGGTCCAAGGTGCATCTGGTTCTCCGAGCCACCGGGTTCGACGACGCCCGCCGATGGTAATTGGCGTCTTCGCAAAAAGCCACCACCCGCCCGCACCCGCACCGGCCTCCAATCATCGGTGTTCAGCGTGGTCCATCCACAGATCCTTGTCGTAGACCACGTCGAGCGCGTTCGCATGCCAGCCGTGCACGCCGGTCGCGACCAGATGCTTCGCGACGTAATCGAACAGCGGGATGACGGGTTGGTCGTGGAGCAGCTGCGCTTCGGCGCGCGCGAGCAGCCGCGCCCGCCGCAGCGGGTCGTTCTCGGCGTCGGCGCGCCTCAACAAGGCATCGTACGCCCGGCTCGCATAACGCGGCGGATCGATCCCGGAACCGTCGCGCAGCAGTCCGAGGAAACTGACGGGATCCGCGTAGTCGGCCACCCAGCTCGCGCGGAACACCTCGGTGAGCCGGGCCTGATTCACGTCGTGCACCAGCACCTTGTAGTCTTCGGCGTGCAGCACCGTGTCGACGCCGAGCGAGCGCTGCCACATCGCGGCGACCGCGACCGCAATCCGGTCGTTCAGGCCGCCGGTGTTGTAGCGGATCTCGACCCGCAGCGGTCGCCGGCCGTATCCGGCCGCAACCAGCAACGCGCGGGCGCGCGCGATCCGCTCGCGCATCGGCCAGCGCGCGTAGGGAGGTAGCGGCGGCACGTAGCCCGGGATGCCCGGCGGCACGAAGGTGTAGGCCGGACGCTCGCCGCCGCCGGTCACGGACTCGACGAGGCGCTCGCGGTCGATCACCATCGCGAGCGCGCGGCGCAGCGCCGCCGCGTGCGCGAACGGCGGTCGCAGGAGGTTGTAGCCGAGATAGTAGACCGCGAGTTCCGGCGAGACCCGCAGCCGGCCCGGCAGGTGCGCCGCCACCCAGCGGTCCATGTCCGGCGGAATGCTCGCGGTCACGTCGAGATCGCCGGCCCGGAACGCGCGCAGCTGCGCGGCGGGATCGCTCGACGTGTAGTACTCGATGCGGTCGATCCGCGTCGCCGCGGCATCCCAATAGTACGGATTGCGCTCGGCGACGAGATGCGACCCGAACGTCCAGCGCTCGAGCACGTACGCCCCGTTCGAAACCATGATCCCGGGACGCACGAAGCGCGACCCGTGGCGCGCGAGCGATCGCGGATCGATCGGAAAGGTCGCCGGGTGCGCGACCAAGGACAGCAGGTACGGCGTCGGGTGCGCGAGCGTGACCACCAGGGTCCGCGGTCCCGTCGCACGCACGCCGAGCGAGGAGTCCGGCGCGCGTCCGGCGGCGATCGCCTTCG
>JAKBCG010000070.1 GCA_021808035.1 Pseudomonadota bacterium | reverse complement strand
CGAAACAGGTCGTCGAGCTTGCGGTGCGCCTCGGCGGGCGCCATCCACAGGTTGTTCGGACCCGCGTCGGCGCGGGTGCGGGTGCACACGTAGGTCAGGTGCTCGACGCGCGCGACGTCGCTGGGGTCCGAGCGATACAGGAAACAGCCGGGGTAGGCGCTTTCGTTGAGGGGGATGAGCTCGCCCGCGGACACGAGCTCACGCTGGAGCATTCGGAACTCGGCATCGCTCCCGTCGCACCAGTGCACGGCCGACGGCACGGTCAGCTGCGCGACCTCGGCGACCCAGGCGGCGACGTCGTGGCTGATCGATGACAGGTCCCCGACCGGATGCGGAGCGAGCGCCATGGGTGTCCTTTCGCGTCGACGATGGAGTAAATAGTCTAACATACGGGTAAAATCCTCTCGGATCATGGATTTACACCGAAAATCGGCTCGACGGACGGCGCTTGCATTGGCGCTGGCGGGACCCCTGGTGCTCGCGCGCGCGGCGTTCGCGCAGGCCTCGCCCGCGCCCGGGCCCGCACCGACGACGATCCCGAGCGGCTCGATCGGCGTCGTGACCACCGCCGCGGTCGAACGACATGTCGTCGTCGACGGCCACCCGCGGATCCGGCTGGTGCCCGCGGATCACGTCGTCGCCGGCGATCCGGTGATCTACACCTTGCGCGTGACCAATCTCGGTCCGTTGCCGGTGACCGGTGTCGTCGTGACCACGCCGATCCCGGGCCGGATGCGCTACGTCGCGGACACCGCGGTCGGCCCCGGCGCGAGGATCCGCTTCTCGGTCGACGGCGGGCGCAGCTACGCCGCGCCGGGTCGCCTGCGCGTGACCGGCGCGGACGGCCGGCCGCGCCCGGCGACCGCCGCCGATTACACCAACCTGCGCTGGGTGCTCGAGGATCCGCTGCAGTCCGGGTCGGTCGCGTACCTGCGCTACACCGCGGTGCTGCGCTGAGTCCCGCGCCGATGCTGAACGACGTCGCCGAGTGCTTCGCCCCGTCCGGCCCGCTCGCGCGCGCGTGGCCGGGCTTTCGCGTCCGACCGGAGCAGTCCGCGATGGCGGCGGCGGTCGCGCGTGCGCTCACCCTCGCCGAGCCCTTGATCGTCGAGGCGGGCACCGGGACCGGCAAGACCTTCGCGTATCTCGTCCCGGCGCTGCTGTCCCGACGGCGGGTGATCCTGTCGACCGGCACGCGCACGCTCCAGGACCAGCTCTACCACCGCGACCTGCCGCTGCTTGCCCGCGCGCTCGGCAGCCCCGCGCAGGTCGCGTTGCTGAAAGGCCGTGCGAACTACCTGTGCCGCCACCGGCTCGAGCTCACGACCCGCGAGCGCGGGCTGCCGGGCTTCGAGCGTGCGGTCGAGCGCACGCTGGTGCGCGTCGAGCGCTGGGCGGTGTCGACCAAGACCGGCGATCTCGCCGAACTCGCGGATCTGCCCGAGCGCTCGCCACTGTGGCCGCGGATCACCTCGACGCGCGACAACTGTCTCGGCGCGGAATGCGCGCACGCGCACCACTGCCACGTGCTCGAGGCGCGCCGCGCGGCCCAGGCCGCCGACGTCGTCGTCGTGAACCATCACCTGCTGCTCGCGGACCTCGCGTTGAAAGAGGAGGGCTTCGGCGACCTCTTGCCCGGCGCCGACGCGGTGATCCTCGACGAGGCCCACCAGGTGCCGGAGATCGCGACCCAGTTCTTCGGCCGCGCATGGAGCGCGCGGCAGCTCGATGCGATCCGCCGCGACGCGCTCGCCGAGCTCGGCGCGGCCGGCGCGGACGCGGCGCCGCTCGTCCAGGAGTTCGCGCGGCTGGAGGCGCGCACCGCGGCGCTCGGCCGCGAGCTTGCCGGGCTTGCGCCGCGGGTCGATTGGGCCGCGCTCCCGGCGGGCTTCCTCGACGGGGTCGAGGACCTCGGCGCCGACCTCGGCGCGCTCGCGACCGACCTCGAGGCGCTGGGCGCCGGCGCCGGCGTCGCGAACTGCGTGCGCCGCACGCGCGCGAGCGCCGCGGCGCTCGCGGAGCTGGTCGCGGCGGAGGACGCGAACGGGCTGCGCTGGGCCGAGGCGGCCCATGGCGGCTTCGCGCTGCAGTTCACGCCGTTCGAGGTCGCGTCGCGCCTGCGCGAGGCGGTCGATGGCAGCGGCGCGACCTGGATCTTCACGTCGGCGACGCTCGCGATCGCGGACGACTTTTCCCATTTCGCGGCGCGCGTGGGGTTCGAGGACGCCCGCACGCTCGCGATCGCGAGCCCGTTCGACTTTCGCGAGCAGGCGCGGCTCTACCTGCCGCCCGGAATGCCCGAGCCGGCCTCGCCGGCTTATGCGGAGGCGTTCATCGAGGCCTGCGCGCCCTTGCTCGAGGCGAGCGGCGGCCGCGCGTTCCTGCTGTACACCAGTCACCGCGCGCTCGCCGAGGGGATAGAGTGCCTCAAGCGGCGTTTCCCGACGCCGTCGTTCCCGCTGCTCGTGCAGGGCGAGGCGCCACGCGAGGCGCTGCTCGCGCGCTTCCGGGAGCTCGGCAACGCGGTGCTGCTCGCGACCGGGAGCTTCTGGGAAGGCGTCGACGTGAAGGGCGAAGCGCTCGCGATCGTCGCGATCGACAAGCTGCCGTTCGCCGCACCGGACGATCCGCTGCTCGCCGCGCGGCTCGAGGGCATCCGCCGGCGCGGCGGCAACCCGTTCACCGAGCATCAGCTGCCGCAGGCGGTGCTCGCGCTGAAGCAGGGCGTCGGTCGCCTGATCCGCGACGTCGAGGACTTCGGCGTGATCGTGCTCGGCGATCCGCGGGTCACCCGCAAGTCCTACGGCCGGGCGTTCCTCGCGGCGCTGCCGCCGATCCCGGTGGTCGGCACGGCGGCGGAGGCGGCGCGCTTCCTGGTCGAGCGCCTGCGGGGCGCGCCCGGCGCGCACTTGGCGGCGGCGGCGCAGGCGCACTGAGCCGATGCGCCTGCTCGCGCTCGACGCCTCGACCGAAGCCTGCTCCGTCGCGCTGCGGGTCGGCGACCAGATGATTCATCGCCACGAGGAAGGCACCGGCGGGCAGGCCGAACGGCTGCTCGAGCTCATCGCCGAGTTGCTCGCCGAGGCGGGTCTGCGGCCCGCGGCGCTCGATGCGATCGCCGCGGGCGTCGGCCCGGGGGCGTTCACCGGCGTGCGGCTCGGCGTCGCGGTCGCACAGGGCCTCGCGTTCGGTGCGTCGCTCCCGGTCGTGCCGATCGCGACCCTCGAGGCGCTCGCGTGGCCTGCCGTCGCGGCCGGCCCGGTGCTCGCCTGTCTCGACGCGCGGATGGGGGAGGTGTATTGGGGATGTTACCGCGCCGATCCGCGGCGCGGCGTCGCGCCGCTGATCGCGCCGTGCGTCGGCCCGATCGAGTCGGTGAGGCTGCTCGAGTCGATGAACTCCCTCGAGTCGGTGAACTTGCCCGCGTCGATGAACCCGCTTGAATCGGTGCGCGCGGACGCGCTCGCGCCGCGCCGCGGGGTCGGTCGCGGCTTCGCTGCCTATCCGCGCCTCGCGGCGCTCGCCGGGGTCGAGGTGAGCGGGTCCGATGCGCGCGCGCTGCCGGATGCGCGCGATCTCGCCCGCCTCGGCGTGCTGCGCGTCGCCCTCGGGGAGGGGATCGATCCGGCGGCGCTCGCGCCGCTGTACGTGCGCGACAAGGTCGCCGCGACCGAGGCCGAGCGGGGTGTCTGAGGCCGGGGCCGGGTGTCTGAGGCCGGGGCCGGGCGCACCGTCACCGTTCTGTCACATGCGGGCGGTGTAATTCGCGTGTAAGAAATCCGCCATACGGGAATCGATGATGACCGCGAAGCGCATCCTGATCGTCGAGGACGAGAAACCGATCCGCGACCTGGTCGCGTTCGGACTGCGCCGCGCCGGCTACGAGGTCAGCGAGGCCGAGGACTGCCGCTCGGCCCGCGCGAGCCTCGTCGACCAGCGCCCCGACCTGGTGCTGGTCGACTGGATGCTGCCCGACATGAGCGGCCTCGAGCTCACCCGGTCGCTGAAGCGCGACAAGGAGACCGAGGACATTCCGGTGATCATGCTGACCGCGCGCGCCGAGGAGCAGGACAAGGTCGGCGGCCTCGAGGGCGGCGCCGACGACTACGTGACGAAGCCGTTCTCGCCGCGCGAGCTGCTCGCGCGGATCCAGGCGGTGATGCGCCGCGCCTCGCCGGCGGGTGGCGAGGACGTGCTGGAGTTCGAGGGCCTGCGGCTCGACGACTCGAGCCACCGCGTGACGGTCGGCGACGCCGAGGTGGCGCTCGGGCCGACCGAGTACCGCCTGCTGCACTTCTTCATGACGCACGCCGAGCGCGTGTTCGGCCGCGGCCAGCTGCTCGATCGGGTCTGGGGCGGCAACACCTACGTCGAGGAGCGCACCGTCGACGTGCACATCCGGCGATTGCGCAAGGCGCTCGAGCCGTACGCGCTCGATCGGCTGGTGCAGACGGTGCGCGGTTCCGGGTACCGGTTCTCCGCGCGCGAGGGTTGAAGCGCCGCACGGGGCGGCGCGCGCCGCCCGAAAATTTGCTAAAAGCCTAGGCGATGAAGGCCGTCTGGACGTTCGCGCTCGCCCGCCTCGCGCTCGTGGTCCTGCTGGGCCTGATCCTCGGGCTGTTCATCGGTCCGCCATGGCTCGGCGTCGTGATCGCGGTCGGGCTGTATCTCGCGTGGCAGCTGCGCAATCTCTACCTCCTCGAGCGCTGGCTGCGGCTGCGCTCGCAGCTCGATCCGCCGACGATCGGCGGGATCTGGGGCGACATCGTCGCCGAGATCGTGCGCCTGTACCGGCGCAAGCAATACCACAAGCAACGCCTCGCGCAGCTGTTCCGGGAACTGCGCCGCTCGACCGCGGCGCTGCCGGACGGGGTGATCGTGCTCGGCGGACAGTACGAGATCGTCTGGTTCAACCGGCGGGCGGCGAACCTTCTCGGCCTGAAGCGCCCGGGCGACGTCGGCCTGCGGATCGACAACCTGATCCGCTCGCCGGAGTTCATCCGCTACCTGCACTCGAGCGACTACGCGGCGCCGCTCGTGATGCGCCCGCCGGCCGACACCGAGTCCTATCTTGCGCTGCAGATCGTGCCGTACGGCGCCGGCCAGTCGTTGCTGCTCGCACGCGACGTGACCGAGCAGCGCCGCCTCGAGGCGATGCGCAAGGATTTCGTCGCGAACGCCTCGCACGAGCTGCGCACCCCGCTCACGGTGATCTCGGGCTACCTCGACACGCTCGCCGAGGACCCCGAGATCGATCCGGTGTGGCGCTCGCCGATCCGCGACATGCGGGCGCAGGCGCAACGGATGAACGCGATCATCGCGGATCTCCTTGAGCTCTCGCGCCTCGAGGCGAACGACGCCGAGGCGCCGCAGGCGCCGATCGACGTGCCGGCGATGCTCGAGCGGCTCGCGCGCGACGCGCTCGCGCGCGCGGAGCGGCCGGCCGAGGTGCGCCTCGAGCTCGACGCGCGCGCGGGGCTCTACGGCGATGCGCGGGAGATCGAGTCGGCGTTCACGAACCTCGTCGACAACGCGATCAAGTACACCCCGCGCACCGGGCGGATCGAGCTGCGCTGGCGGGTCGACGCCGCCGGCGCGCATTTCGCGGTCGCGGACACCGGGATCGGGATCCCGTCGCAGCACCTGCCTCGGCTCACCGAGCGCTTCTACCGCGTCGATGCGGGACGCTCGCGCGGCCTCGGCGGCTCGGGCCTCGGGCTCGCGATCGTCAAGCACGCGCTGCAGCGTCATGGCGGTCGGCTCACCGTCGAGAGCGCCGAGGGCAAGGGCAGCACCTTCACCGCGCACTTCCCGCCGGCGCGCGTCGTCGCCGCGATCACGGTTGACGGCGGCGGAGATCGGCGGTAAATGGACCCCCGGGAATCCTTGCCACGCAGCCCGCCAGAACGAGACCGCCGATGGAAACCGCTGATCTGATGCATCACACCTCGCGCCGCTTCAACGAGGACCTCGAGAAGGTACGCAACCAGGTCCTGCAGATGGGCGGGTTCGTCGAGCAGCAGCTGCACCGGGCGATCGGCGCGCTGGTCGAGGGCGACAGCCGCCTGGGCGAGGTGGTCGCGACCGAGGACTACCGGGTCAATGCGATGGAGGTTGCGATCGACGAGGAGTGCAGCCGGATCCTCGCGCTGCGCGCGCCGGCGGCCGGCGACCTGCGGGTGATCGTCGCGATCATCAAGACGATCACCGACCTCGAGCGGATCGGCGACGAGGTCGAGAAGATCGGCTACATCGGCTCGCGGCTCGCGACGATGGAGCGTCCGGCGGACAAGTACCGCGAGGTCAAGCACCTCGGCCGGCACGTCGAGCAGATGGTCCACGACGCGCTCGACGCGTTCGCGCGGATGGACGCGCGCGCGGCGCTGCTGACCGCGCAGGAGGACCGGATGGTCGACGAGGAGTACGAGGCGATCCAGCGCCAGTGCATGACGTTCATGATGGAGGACCCGCGGGCGATCCGCCGGGCGCTCGAGTTGATGTGGGTCGTGCGGGCGCTCGAGCGCATCGGCGACCATGCGAAGAACATCGGGGAGTACGTGATCTACATGGTGCACGGCAAGGACATCCGCCACACCGCGCTCGAGGACGTCGCGCGGCAGATCGATGCGGCGCCGGGGGTGCGCCAATGAACGCGCGTCTCGCGAATTTCACGGGCTTCCTCGCCTGCGCGGGGCTGCTCGGCTATGCGTACTACGCGCAGTTAGTGCTGCACCTCGACCCGTGCCCGCTGTGTATCTTCCAGCGCGTCGGCGTGTTCGCGACCGGCGTCGTGTTCCTCGCCGCCGCGGCGCACGGTCCCAAGCGCTGGGGGCGCGGGGTCTACGCGGCGCTGATAGCGCTCTCGTCCGCGGCGACGATCGGCGTCGCGGTCCGGCAGCTGTACATCCAGAGTCTCCCGCCCGACGCGGTCCCGACCTGCGGCGCCTCGCTCCACTTCATGCTGAAGGTGCTGCCGCTGAAGGACGTGCTGGTGAAGGTGCTGTCCGGCTCCGGCGAGTGCGCGAAGATCGACTGGCGCTTCCTCGGTCTTGCGATGCCCGCGTGGGTGCTGATCGCCGCGGTCGCGCTCGGCGTGTTCGGCCTGTGGGCGAACCTGCGCCGCCCGCCGGCCGGGCGCGCGTGACCGGCTCCGACCCGGTCTCGCCGACGCTCGCTCTCACCGAGGCGCTGATCGAACGGGCGTCGGTGAGCCCCGAGGACCGCGGCTGCCAGGCGCTGATGATCGAGCGGCTGGTGGCGATCGGCTTCCACGTGGAGCGCCTGCCGTTCGGCCCGGTCGAGAACTTCTGGGCGACGCGCGGCCGGGACGCACCGGTGTTCTGCTTCGCCGGACACACCGACGTCGTGCCCCCGGGGCCGCTCGAGGGCTGGCGCCGTGATCCGTTTCGTCCGGTGATCGAGGACGGGATGCTCTACGGCCGGGGCGCCGCCGACATGAAGAGCGGGCTCGCGGCGATGGTGACCGCGTGCGAGGCGTTCGTGCGGGCGCATCCCGACCACCGCGGCACGATCGCGTTCCTCGTGACCAGCGACGAGGAGGGGCCGTCGGTCGACGGGACGCGTCGCGTCGTCGAATGGCTGGCCGCGCGCGGCCAGCGGATCGACTGGTGCCTCGTCGGCGAGCCCTCGAGCGAGACCGCGCTCGGCGACGTGGTGAAGATCGGCCGCCGCGGGAGCTTGAGCGGCCGTCTCACGGTGCAGGGCGTGCAGGGGCACGTCGCTTACCCTGAGCGCGCCGACAACCCGGTGCACCGGTTCGCGCCGGCGCTCGCCGAGCTCGTCGCGCACCGCTGGGACGAGGGCAACGCGCACTTCCAGCCGACGACGTTCCAGGTGTCGAACCTCACGGCCGGGACCGGTGCGCCGAACGTGATTCCGGGCGAGCTCAAGGCCCGGTTCAACCTGCGCTTCTCGACCGAGCAGACGGTCGCGTCGCTGCAGGCGACGGTAGAGGAGATCCTGCGCCGCCACGGCCTGCGTTACTCGCTCGACTGGTTCATTTCGGGATTGCCGTTCCTGACGCCGCCCGGGGTGCTGTCGGACGCCGTCGCGGGCGCGATCCACGACGAGCTCGGGATCACGCCGCGGATGACGACCGGCGGCGGGACCTCGGACGGACGCTTCATCGCGCCGCTCGGCGCCCAGGTGATCGAGCTCGGCGTCGTCAACCAGACGATCCACAAGGTCGACGAGTGCGTGCGCGTCGCCGACGTCGACCGGCTGCACGCGCTCTACCGGCGCACGCTCGAGCGGCTGCTTCTGGGGTAGCGTCGCGGATCACGGGCCGCGCCCCGGGGGCACGGCGCGTCTGGCGGCGTCGGGTGATTGTCATCACCCTGTCACAATCAGGCCGTTAAATACCGCCCGAACCGTCGCGGGCGCCCAGAAAATCGGTCCGCGACGCCCCTTTCTCGATACCCGCAACGACCAGCGAGGAGATACCGTGGTTACGACGATGAAAATGCGATTGGCGGCCGTGGCCGCCGCCGCGACGATCGGGATGAGCGCCCAGGCCGCGCAATCGATCACCGGTGCCGGCAGCACCTGGGTGTATCCGCTCGTCGCCAAGTGGTCGGCGATCTACGCGAAGCGGACCGGCATCCAGGTGAACTACCAGGCGATCGGCTCGGGCGGCGGTATCGCCCAGATCGAGGCCGGCACGGTCGCGTTCGGCGCGAGCGACAAGCCGCTTCTGCCGGCGGATCTCGCGAAGCACGGCTTGATCCAGTTCCCGACCGCGATCGCGGGCGAGGACATCGTGTACAACGTGCCCGGCCTGCGTCCCGGCGAACTGATCCTCACGGGACCGGTCGTCGCCGACATCTACATGGGGAAAATCACCCACTGGAACGACCCCGCGATCGCGCGACTGAACCCCGGCGTGAAGCTGCCGGGCATGGCGATCACCGTGGTGCACCGCTCGGACGGATCGGGCACGACCTTCACGTTCGCGAACTACCTGTCGAAGGTGAGTCCGGTGTGGAAGGCGAAGATCGGCGCGGACACCTCGATCGCATGGCCGGTCGGCGTCGGCGGCAAGGGCAACGCGGGCGTCGCGTCGTATGTGCAGCGCATCAAGGGATCGATCGGCTATGTCGAGTACGCGTACATCCTCGAGAACCATATGGCCTATGCGCGGATGTACAACCGAGCCGGCAAGTTGGTGAGCCCGAGCCTGCAGGGCTTCCAGGCCGCGGCGGCGAACGTCGACTTCACCAAGGCGCAGGACTTCTACGTGATCCTCACCGACCAGCCGGGCGCCATGTCCTGGCCGATCTCGGGCTGCACCTGGCAGATCCTGCGCAAGAGCGCGCCGCGGGCGAGCAATGCGGCGGTGATCCGCTTCTTCGACTGGGGCTTCGAGCACGGCCAGTCGGTTGCCCGCTCGATCGCGTTCGGTCCGCTGCCGCCGAGCACGGTCGCGGCGATCAAGATGTACTGGAAGAAGAACCTCGGCATTTGATGAACCGTCGCTCCTGGGCGAGAATATCGCGATGGAGCGAACCGAGGCGCTGGCTGACCGCGATTTGAAGCCAGCGGCCGACGGAAACCGATCCGCCGGCAGGGCGCGAGCCCTGTCGGCGGATTCTTTGTTCCGGGCCGTCGCGCTCGCGATGGCGGTCCTGGTCGGCGCGACGCTGGTCGCGGTCGTGGTCGCGATCGCGTACGACAGCTGGCCAGCGATCAAGGTGTTCGGCGTCTGGGGCTTCCTGAAGGGGCGCACCTGGGACCCGGTCTCGCAGCAGTTCGGCGCGTTCCCGTTCATCGTCGGCACGCTGGTGAGTTCGGCGATCGCGATGGTGCTCGCGGTGCCCGTGAGCTTCGGGATCGCGGTGTTCATCTCCGA